>JBHLLM010000006.1:16083-19168 GCA_048885575.1 Candidatus Hermodarchaeota archaeon | reverse complement strand
AAAGGAGAACTAGTAATTTTTCGAACTCCCTATGTTATATTAGCAACGGGAGGGTTTGGCAGAATCTTCAAACACTCCACAAACGCTCTGATTAACACCGGAGATGGCGTAGGTGCAGCATTTCGAGCGGGAATTCCTATGCAAGATGTAGAATTCGTACAATTTCACCCTACCACGCTTTACGGGAGCAATATTTTAATAACTGAGGGCGCAAGAGGAGAAGGTGGATACCTATTCAATGCCAACGGAGAGCGTTTTATGGAGCGAACTGCACCTGACGCCATGGAACTTGCTCCTAGAGACATTGTCGCAAGAGCTAACGATGTGGAAGTTATTGAGGGGCGGGGTTTTGAAGACGCTTATGTCCATCTCGATCTGACTCACTTAAGTGCGGATCGTATAAAAGAACGATTACCCGGAATAAGAGAAATTAGCATTTACTTCGCTGGAGTAGATCCCATTGAGGAACCAATACCCGTCCAATCTGGTCAGCATTATAGTATGGGAGGAATTGGGACAAAATATAAGGGTTTATATGGAGAAACAGATCTCCTTGGACTATTCACGATTGGTGAATGTTCTTGTCTTTCTGTTCACGGCGCTAATCGTTTAGGGGGAAATTCTCTGCTAGAAACTGCAGTTTTTGGGCGTTATTTAGGAAGAAAGTTGATAGAAATTGGTTTACCTGATAAAGCATCACTAAGAGACATTAAAAACACTGAAGATGATGCTATTGATAAGATTGAAAGTCTTTTGAAAAGTTGGAATACCAATACAGGTAAACGACCAATAGAGATCAAAGAAAAAATGGGTGAGATTATGAATAGATATGTTGGAGTGTTTAGAACTCACAACGATCTAACAAAAGCGTATGATGTTTTAGTTGAATTACAAAAAGAATTTTTAAATGTTAGTGTTATTACGGAAGATCGCAAATTCAATTACGGATTACTTCGAAATTTAGAACTTCGGTCTATGTTAGACATAGCAGAAGCAACTGCGTATGCTGCTCTTTGGAGAAAGGAAAGTAGAGGTGCACATTATCGTAGTGATTATGCGTCTCGCGATGATGAGAATTTTTTAAGCCATTCAATGATCTATCGCACAAAAGATGGTTTAGAGTTAAAAACTAAACCAGTTGTGTTAGGAATATTTGATGTAAAGGAGAGGAAGTATTAAATAGGGAGTGAATAAGAATGACTGAAAATCAAAAATTCCTAGTTTATAGAAATTCAGGTAATGGAGAGCCTTGGTATGAACGATATGAGATACCCATTTCAAAGGGCATGAGTATATTAGATGCTCTCTTTTATATCCAAGACTATCACGACTCAACCTACGCATTTCGTTACGCTTGTAGAGGAGCAATCTGCGGGAGTTGTGGAATGACAATTGATAAAGTTCCTATGCTTGCATGTAGAACCCAAGTATCAAGCCTGAAAACTTTTAAAAAGCCAATTAATTTACCGGAAGTAATATTTGGAGATATTTCCGATTGGGATCAAAGAACTGAAATTTTAATCGAACCCTTGCCGAATATGAAGGTCATCAAAGATCTAGTGGTTGATATGGAACCATTCTGGGAATTTTATCGAGAAATAGAACCATATTTTACAAAAGAATGGAACGAAATCACTCCAGAATCGAAACAATTACCTAAAGAAATGAAAACTATAGAAAGATTAATCTATTGTATATTGTGTGGGATATGTTGGATGTGCCCTGTGAACGCAAAATATCCACATTATCTAGGTCCAGCTCAATTAGCAAAATCAGATAGATTTCTACGAGATTCTCGACTAAGTAAGGAAAAGCGGGAAAAAATTTTATCACGCGTTCTAATGAATGATGCTGTACCTTCCTGTGAAAAACATTTCATTTGTAATCGCGTTTGTCCTAAAGATGTCATGCCTGGAACAGCAATTAAAGACATTCGAGACAATTGGACAAGTTAAAAATAATCTTTTTATTTAAAGTTATTTTACTTAAATTTAATTTTATTCACAAATGAGGTGCAAATCTTGTTAAAGAAAGCAAATCTTGAACAGTCGATTATATTAAAAGATGGGAGAAAACTTGGATACATAGACTTAGGAGATCCGGACGCAAAAGCTATTTTTCATTTTCATGGTTTTCCTGGCTCTCGTTTAGAAGTGACAATATTATCTGAAGAAGAAATAAAAAGATTAAAGATTAGAATTATTGGAATTGATAGACCAGGAATGGGTCTTTCGGATTTTAAAAAAAACCGCACGCTTTTAGACTGGCCAAACGATGTCATTGAGTTAGCTGATGCTCTTAATATTGAAAAATTTATAGTTGAAGGCATTTCTGGAGGTGGTCCATACGCAGCCGCGTGTGCTTATAAAATTCCTGAACGTTTACATTCCTGCGGTATAATTAGTGGTTTAGCTTCAAAAGATCTCGAAATTGAAAATAAAATACGTTTATTTACTGTTATTCGATTATTTCCATGGTTGTTTAAATTGATGATGTGGTTTCAAGCTCGTGGTATGAAAGATCAAAAGAAAGCAGAAAAAAGCATGAAGAAAACTGCGGAAAAACTTCCTGAAGCAGATAGGATAATTTTCGACGATCCCACAATAGTTTCGCTTTTTATTAAAGAAAGTGCCGAAGCGTTTAAGCAAGGAATTAAGGGGACTTATCACGACGGAAAAATTTATGCAAAATCATGGGGTTTTGACCTTGAAGATATCTCTCCAAAAGTTAAAGTGTATATCTGGCATGGAGAAGCTGATGCTGCTGTTCCTATCACTATGGGTCGTGGAATGTGTCAATTAATCCCTAATTGTAAAGGGACATTTTATCCTGGCGAAGGTCACTATTCCACGATCTTAAACCATTTTGAAGATATAATATCCGCTTTAATAACCTAGAATTTTTATTAGGATGGAATACAAGATAAGATTATAAATTATCAGTATAAACTTTTTTTAATTATCTTATCCATTTTACATTATAAACAAGGAAAATACGGATGGAATTTTATGAGTTTTAGAAAAGAGAAAGATGTTTTAGGAGAAGTGGAAGTTCCAAGCGATGTCTATTGGGGAATAAATACTCA
>JBHLLM010000006.1:0-15983 GCA_048885575.1 Candidatus Hermodarchaeota archaeon | reverse complement strand
TAGCTACAGCACATATGATCAAAAAATTATTACCAGTATTAAAAAGATTAAAAGAAGTTCTAACTATTAAAGTAGGAGAATTCGAAGGAATTATTAAAGTTGGAAGAACTCATTTACAGGATGCAGTCCCAATACCACTATCATTAGAGTTTAAAGTTTATAAAAATCAAATTGAAACTAGTATTGAACGATTAGATAAGGTAATAGATGAGTTGCTTTATATTCCAATAGGTGGTACTGCACTAGGAACTGGATTAAATGCTTATGATGATTTTGGTAGTCTTACCGTTTCTCATCTTTCAAAGATAACTTCGCTATCCATTAAACTTAATCCAGTAAAGGCAGAAGGAATATCTTCACATAATACTATAGCTTATGCTAGCAGTATTTTAAAACTTTTAGCATTATCACTCCTAAAAATGGCAAACGATATTCGTTGGATGGGCAGTGGTCCTAGAGCTGGTCTTTCGGAGTTGATTTTGCCACAAAACGAACCTGGATCTTCTATTATGCCCGGAAAAATCAACCCTACTCAATCTGAGGCTTTAATTCAGGTTTGCCTTCAAGTTATTGGTAACGATTCAGTTGTTACAAGTGGTGAAATGTATGGAAGCATTTTGGATTTAAATGTTAGTAAACCGGTGATGATCGTAAATGTTGTTGAGTCAATTGAAATTTTAATTGGTGGAATTAATTCATTTATTAACCATTGTTTAGTAGAATTAAAAGCGAATATTGAAAAAATTGATTCAAACTTAGAACAAATGTTAATGCTTGTTACTAACTTAACACCTATATTAGGCTACGATCAATGCTCCGAGATTGCTCACCGGGCGTTCAAAGAAGGTAAATCAATAAAAGGAGTAATAAAAGAACTGGGTTTAAAAATAGATAATTTGGACGAACTTTTAGACCCTAAAAAAATGGTTTAAGCGAAAATTGAGGTGAAGATATGGTATCAAAAGAAATGACTTTAACTCAGATTCGAGATGAAGCCAAAAAAAAATTATTAGGAATATGTGGGGTATATAAAATTTGCGATGGAGATTCTATACGAATTTGTCAAGATCAGAGTTATGGAAGACCACTTGGATTTGGTGGAATTGGAAGTGGAGCTTCTTTTAATAATAACATTATTGCCTTGAAAAAGTTAAAGCTTAAAATGAGATTGATAGGTGATCATTTTGAAGCAGATACCAAATATGATTTTTTCGGTAGAAAACTCTCAATGCCAATAATGGGGGCAAGCGTTGCAGGAGTGAATAGTTTTGGTGGAGAGAAAGTAATTTCAGAAAAAGAATTTTGCCGATCAGTAGTTTTAGGATGCAGAGATGCAGGAACAATAGGCTGGCGAGGTGATACTTATACTTATTCGCTTGATGATTCTTATGGGATCGATGCTATTGCTGAGGCTAATGGAATGGGCGTGAAAATCGTAAAACCGAGAGAACAAGAGCTAATCATAGAATTTTTTAGAAAGGCAGAAAAAACAGGAGCTATAGCTGTTGGAGTAGACATTGACGGATGTGGATCTTATGCTATGGCAATTCACAATAAACCTGTCTTTAAAAAAAATATAGGCGATATTAAAGAATTAGTGTCATCTACTAAAATACCTGTCATCATAAAAGGAATCATGAGCTTAGAAGATGCTATTGCTGCAAAGGATGCTGGAGCTGCTGCCATAGTTGTCTCCAACCATGGAGGAAGAGTTTTAGATCATACTCCTGGGACCATAGAGGTACTTCCTGAAATTGTTGCTGAACTTAAAGGAAAAATTCGAATAATTATAGACGGAGGATTTCGAACTGGATACGATATATTAAAAGCACTTGCCCTTGGTGCTGAATCTGTATTAATTGGTCGGGATATCGTTAGGGCTGCTGTTGGAGCAGGAATTGAAGGCGTTAAAATACATATGGAATATTTACAGAAAACTTTAGCAAAGGCTATGATAATGACTAATTGTAATAGTCTGAAGGAGATTGATTGTGAAATTTTAAATAAAAAGTACTGAATAAAAACAGATAAATATAATTTACCTCATAAAATGAAATTATTTTAATCTAACCTATATAACCTCTTTTTTTGTATATTTTTCTTAATTTTTTTTAGAAATATTTATTTTACCACTCTACTTCCATGTAGTAATAGGATTAACTAGTCAAATAATGTTTCTAAATCATGAAAGCGGATCAAAGAAAAATTGGGGAAGATTATACGGATGCTGTACCCGAGCTCTCTGAGCTTAATCATCCAAAAATTTATAAGGGTTTGGTTGGGGTTTATGTAGATGAGAGTTTGATAACATATATCGATGGAATAAATGGAAAATTGTATTATCGTGGATATCCTCTTAGAGATCTCTGTGAAAAGTCCACGTTTGAGGAAGTTGCTTATTTACTAATACATGGAACTCTTCCAAGTAATTCTGAGTTTATTAAGTTTAAAGATTTGTTAATAAAGGAAAGAAATATTCCAGATAATATAATTACTATTTTAAAAAGTTTTCCAAGGAATACTACGAGGATTGAGCTCCTGAGAACAGCAATTTCTGCTCTTTCTTTATATGATCCAGATGATTATGATTATACTGAAGAGGCCAACATTAGGAAAGGTCTTAGGATTGTAGCAAAGATGCCAACATTATTAGCTTTTGCTCATAGGATTCAAACAAATTTGCCTCTTATAGAACCTTCAGAAGATCTTTCTCATTCCGCAAATTATTATTATATGATGACGGGAAATAGACCAGATAAGGATTTTGAAGAAGCTTTCGATGATGTGTTAATTTGTCATGCTGATCACTCCATTAATCCATCGACTTTCTCTTGTCGCGTAACAGTTTCAACTCTTTCAGATATATATAGTGGGATTACAAGCGCTATAGGGACGCTTAGAGGACCTCTGCATGGTGGAGCAAACGAAGCAGTTATGAAATTTATGGTTAATGAAATTAAGAAAAAAGAACAAGTTATTCCGTGGGCAGAGAAAAAATTTGAAAGGAAAGAAAAAATCATGGGATTTGGTCATCGAGTCTATAAGACATGGGATCCTAGGGCTAAAATCCTAAGAGATATATTCATAAACTTTTTCAATAAAGCTCAAAATGGTGAACTAGTAGATAGAATTCCTAATCATGAGCAAGATATTCATGATAAAGTCGATTTTATCATAGAGATGACGGAAATTCTTACTAAATACTTAATAAATACAAAGGGTATTTACCCTAATGTCGATCTATATTCTGCAGGATTGCTGCATACATTAGGTATACCTACTGCATCCTTCACCCCATTATTCGCAGCGAGCAGATCAGCAGGGTGGGTAGCTCACGCTATAGAACAACTCAAAAATAACAAATTAATCAGACCAAGACTTCGGTACATTGGTGAGTTAGAAAAAAATTATGTGAAAATTGAGGAGAGATGTCAAAAGAAACGAATGATTTAAACTGAAAAATGCTCAGTTCTTTTAATAATTTCATCTTGTAAATCCTTACCTAAGTTTATATAATAATCACTATAACCAGCAACACGCACGATTAGATTATGATATTTTTCCGGATATTCCTGAGCAGCGCGCAAGGTTTTTGCTGAAACTACGTTAAATTGAATGTGATGGCCTCCCATTTTGAAATATGAGCGTATTAGATGAGCCACATTATTAATTCCAGATTCATTTGAAAAGAATTTGGGTGAAAATTTTTGATTTAGTAATGTTCCACCAGTTCGTTGATGGTCAATTTTGCTAGCAGATTTTATAACCGAGGTTGGACCATTGATATCCATCCCTTGGACTGGTGAAATTCCTTCAGATAAAGGTTCGAAGGCTTTCCGACCATCTGGAGTAGCACCAGTGACCTTTCCGAAATAAATGTGGACAGTTGTAGGAAGCAGGTTAATCCTGTGGACTCCTCCTCTAGTGTTAGGACGCCCATCAATAGCATTATAGACAATCTCAAAAATTTGTTGGGTGATAGAGTCTGCGTATTCTTTATCATTGCCGTATTTGGGCGTTTTAGATATTAATTTTTGTCTAAAATCCTCAAAATTCTCGAAATTATTATTGAGCGCTTCGAGCATTTGTTTCATAGTATATATATTATTATCAAATACATTATATTTTAAAGAAGCTAAGCAATCAGTTATACTTCCCATGCCAACTATTTGAATGTAGGATGTATTGTATTTTGCTCCACCATCATTGTAATCTTTTCCATTTTCGATACAATCGTCGATAATTATTGATAAAAATGGAGAAGGATTCTGAGCCCAAATACGCTCAATTACTAAATTAGCTTTTATTTTGATATCAATAAAATACCTCAGTTGTTTTGAGTACGATTCTAACAACGCTTTAAAGGTTTTAAAAGAGGTAGGGTCTCCAGTATTTAATCCAACTTGTTTATTTGTTAAAGGATCATATCCGTTATTTAAAGTAACTTCTAAAATCTTCACAAGGTTAAAATATCCAGTGAGTATATACGCTTCTTTCCCAAAAGCTCCTGTTTCAACGCAACCACTCGTACCCCCATTTCGAGCGTCAACTAATGATTTCCCTTGTCGTCTAAGTTCTTCGATGATCATATCAGCATTAAAGAAAGAAGGTTGACCAAAACCGGTTTTAATAATCCTAAGAGCCCTTTTTATAAAATCTTCAGGAGTTTTTTCACTTATCTGCACATTACTACTTGGTTGGAGTATTCTCATCTCTTCTATTATATCTAAAAGTAAATAAGAAAGTTCGTTAACTCCATCAGAACCATCCTCTTTTAGTCCTCCCAGATTAATATTGCAAAAATCCGTGTAAGTACCACTTTCTTCAGCTGTTACTCCCACTTTTGGAGGTGCTGGTTGATTATTAAATTTTATCCAAAAAGCTTGGAGTAGTTCAACTGCTTCTTCTTTTGTTAATATACCATCAGAAATATCTTTTTTATAAAAAGGGTATAAATGTTGGTCAAGACGACCAGGATTAAAGGCATCCCAAGTATTATATTCAGTAATTACACCCAGATGAATAAACCAGTAGTGTTGTAAGGCTTCCCAAAGAGTTCTTGGAGCATGAGCTGGAACATACAAGCAAATTTTTGCAATTTTTTCTAATTCCTTTTTTTTTATTGGATCTGACTCTTTTTCAGCTAACTTCAAAGCTTTTTTAGAATGTCTGTTAGCATATTCTATTATACTATCAGCTGTTATATCCATTGCTTTCAGTTGTTCTCTTTTAGCGAAGGCGTCAGGATCGGTGAAAAAGTCTAGTTTATCAATGGAATTTTTAATTTGTTTTTTAAAATCTAAAAATCCCGTACTCCAAATGCTCTTACCAGCTACTGTGTGTCCGGGAGCTCTTTGTTCCATGAATTCGGTAAAAATTCCTGCTGAATATGCATCAATCCATTCTTGATCGACTTGCGAAAAGATTTTTTCCCTTATTGTTTTTCCCATCCAAAAAGGTATAATAATATCTCTTGATTGTTTCCAAACCTTATCATGAACTTTAAAAGAAATTTTCTCTCGAGAATCTAAAATTTTTAAATCATTTAACGAATGACAACAAACTTCTGGAAAAGAGGGCGTTGCTTTTGGTTCTGGACCGCGTTCTCCAACTATCAATTCACCGTCATTAAAACAAATTTCTTTATTTTCTAGTATATATTGAAAAGCTTTAGCTCTCGAAACGGGTAAAGAATAGATTTGAGTAGCCCCTTTTTTGTAAAACTCTGTTATTAATAATGCACGCTCTAATGAAAGATATGGAATTGCGGAAAGACTTTGTTTTCGCAATTTCTTTATTCTTTCATTCATTTAAGATCCCTTTAAGAGGTTTTATCTGCACTAATTTTGAAGATTTTACAAATAAAAAATCAAAATTTCTAATATAAATACAGTAAATTAAGGTTTAAAAAGTACATTTTTATAAAACACATATAACCTAAAATTAAAAAAAATAGTTATTTATTGAGTTTTTGCAGGAGGTAAGCCATATTCTTACCTAAATTTTGAAAAGTTTCTATACCTTCTTCATCTTCTTTAAAAACTTCTGGATCTGTAGTGTCTGGGTTAACTCCTAAATTCCAATAACTTGAGCCAACTACAAACATTTGATTAATTAGAAAAAAGTAATTCATACTTGAAAAAACATGAGTTGCTCCAGCCCGCCTTACTGACACCACAGACGCACCTACTTTATGTTTTAATAAACTACCATTAACTTTACTTACAAGACCAGCTCGTTCAATAAGAGCTTTCATTCGAGTAGCTGTATCTGCAAAATAGGTTGGCGAACCTAATATGATTCCATCAGCGTTAATCATCTTGTCTAAATACTCGTTTAGTTTATCCGTTTTGACATTACACTTTTTATCCTTATTTTTGGCACAATTATAACAAGCAATACAACCTTGAATTTTATCCATACCCATCCAAATATATTCTACATCTATACCCTCTTTTTCCAGTTCTGCCATTACAATATCTAAACAGAGTTTTGTATTTCCCTCGCTTCTAGGAGAACTGTTAAATACGACAACTTTCAACTTTATCCACAACTTTCTTAAGTTATTATTATAACATTAAATGGTTTTCTTCTTAAATTTCTTATCAGTTAAAAGTCTAATTTGACTAGAAGTAAAAATTATTAGAGATGATGTCATATTACATTTCGAATAGTATGAGTTATTCAGTAAACGCGACTTCCAAAAAATCGAATAGAATTAAAATTGCTCGTCTAGTTAAAGTATTCGCAATATTTTTTGGCGTTCTTTTAAGTGGATTTATAATTTATTTTTATTACCAACTAAGTACGGCACCTATTCCAGATGAGCCTTTAGATGAAAGAGAATTGAAAGATTTTTCAGGTGATTACTATTTTCACAGCAAATACACAGAACTTGTTCTAGATTTAAAAGAATTAAATGAAACTTATCCTGCTCTGACGGATTTGGTATCATTAAATACAATATACGGATATCCTCTCACCGGCGATGGTCATGAAATTTGGTGTTTGCGGATTACAAATGAGTCATCCGGTTTTAATAAACCCGAAGTTCTTTATATAGGGTGCCATCATGGTAATGAAATCGTGACTGTTGAAACTGCTTTCTGGTACGGTCATTGGTTACTCGATAACTACGGGAAAGATGAAAATGCGACGTTTATTGTAGATAATCGAGAGGTTTACATAGTACCCTGCTTGAATCCAGATGGAAGATATGCGTCTCCACCCCGTAGACAGAATGCAAATTATTTTGATTTAAACCGCGATTACGATTATGCTCCTGAAACACGGAGTAATGGACCTTTTTCTGAAATAGAAACAAAATGTATTCGTGATTTGAGTGAAGAACATCAATTTATCATTTCAATCGATTGGCATCAAGGTTTCTATGGGATTTACTGTCCTTGGGGTATTTACTTTAGGGAAGCGCAAATTAGTCCTGATCATACAACTTATAGCCGTGTTGCTACTTTAATGACTACCGAAGCGGGACCCTTTGGAGAAGGATATTATCAAACTTATACTGCAGGACCACTTAATGGAAGTTGGAGAGATTGGGCGTATGCTTCTCATGTAGAATATGGAGATATATTTACAAATGACCCTGATGGTTATTTTTCAGGAGGGCAGCTTGCTTTTATCGTAGAACTATCACATCATTATACTGAAGATCAAGATTCTGAATTAGGTGGGACTTTAAACGATGGGTGGGTTCCCAAGAATATTCGTCTTGCTCGTGTTGCCGCGGAGTTTGTAACACCTTACATTAAATTCGTTGATATTCCTCATAAAGAAGTTCTTAATGGTTCAATTCTAAATTTTACTTGGCAAGTATTTGGTTGTTTGGAAGTTAATGAAACCTTACTTGAATGGTCAAATTCTACAGATCCTTATAATTTTTCCCCCGTCAGTAATTCAACACTCTCAAGCAGTTTTAGTTTAGAAAGACCATTTTTTAATATGAGTACCTTACCGCTAAAAACATTGGGCAAACATTTTTTTCGCATAAGTTCTAAAGTTGATACTCTTTCGAATGTGTCTTCAGTACCCTACGAAAGTAACGTATTTACGAGATATGCAAAACTGCGGAATTGGTCTAATTGGAAAGAAAATGTAAGTTCACATGGGATATTCCAAGAATTAAAAGCACAACTCTATTGGTATAGTAGGATAGTTGAAGTTGATGTAGTAGCTGATATTTAATGATTTTTAAAAGAAGTATAAAATACAGAAAGTTCAGTATTGTTTTAATCTAATATAATGAATTCAATCTCTCGTCCTCTATTATTGAAACATTTTATACTGTTCAAAGTATAAGGATAAGCAATAATAAAATTGAATTCCTTTGTTTTGAAAACATTATTAATATCCATAAGAGAAGGGTAAGGATTTCCAGAAGGATGTGAGTGAATAGATCCCTTGAGAGTTAAATCAAAACCAAATCTACTAGGAATGAGAAACCCAGAAGTTTTAGAGGTAATTGCACCCGGAGGTAAAATGTATTCTGTCGCGATTCCATCTTTGATTCTTAGAAGACCTAATATTTCTTTCGGATGTTGATTTTTACATAACGCTAAAATTCCAATTAGTAGTTGCTTTTTGATACTTATATGTTCAGATTCTAAATCTTTAATGAAGGTTAATATTTCATTAATTAGATCAACAATAGAAGGAGGATCTTCTTTCTCCCATCTGTTTAATAAGGGAATAATTTTATCAATTTTTCGATAAACCCGATTATCTGCACTGATTAATTTAACATTTGGTTTTTTAGGATAATGTTTAAAATTGATTTCCAAAAAATAATCACTTTTCAATGGAATTTTTACATGAGAGATAATATTTCTCTCAACAATTACATTGGGATAAAATTCAATTATCTTTTCATATTCATTTTCAATTATATTCATATAAATAGCTAAAAAATTAAACAATGATTAAGTTTTAAAAAGTGTTAATTCGAAAATAATTTTACGATTATAAATTATTCTAATTTACCAGTATATACTTCCGTATCGTATTCAATTCTGAGAATTCCATTCCTTTGGTATTTGTGAAATAACTCCTCCAATTCTATTATCATTTTTGGGAAAATAGGATTGTCTGGTAATGGAATGTAAGATGCAGAAAGAACTCTACCCTTAAAACTGTTGAAATTTAAATCTTGAAAATTATAAAACGACTCCTTCTGATAGATGTAAAAACGGTCAATATTTTTCTCACTTTTCCTTACTTCTTTATAATCAATGCCATATTTTAACATAAAATTTTCATAACTACGATTAAAATCGGATCCAGCCTTCCCACGATTGTTCCAAATTAGTACCACATGTCCAGTAGGTTTTAAAATTCTTTTAAATTCTTTTTTAGCTAGCTCTACATCAAACCAATGAAATGCTTGTCCCGCAATAATAAGATCGATACTGTTATCTTCTAATCCTGTGGCCTCGGCAGATCCCAAGATACTTAAGAAATTATCATAATCGCTAAGAATATGTTCAGCTGCTTCTCTCATATCTTTATTAGGTTCAACTCCATAAACATAATTTCCGTTATCCAAGAAAATTTTAGTCAGAATTCCCGTACCTGAACCAATATCGGCGATAACCGTATTTTTTAATAATATGCTTTTCTCTTTTAAAAAATTTAAGATTTCTAGAGGATAACTTGGACGATACTTAATGTAATTTTCTACTCGGGAAGAAAATCTTTTTTTAGGATCTATTTTATATTTCATTTCAGCCATAAAATTCAATAAAATAAAAGTAAAATAAGTAAAAAAATTATCTAATAATTTATTTTGAATACATTTGCTTAATGAAAGGAAGCTTCCCTCCAGCTTTTACGATTTTGATTTCCGTTTCGCTTAACGAATGAGTTAATTTCATTGCTCTGTCTTTAGTAATGTTTTTTAGAACTACGGTTCCCGATTCTAAGGTCGCCAAATCTATTTCGAATTTGTCTCCTTGTTCGATTGTATCATAATCGTTTTTATCTGCAAAGGTTAAGGGAACAATCCCAAAGTTAATAAGGTTTGCTAAATGAATACGGGCAAATGATTTCACAATAACAGCTTTAAGTCCAAGATACTTTGGTGCGATTGCTGCGTGTTCTCTACTTGAGCCTTGACCATAATTTTCTCCTCCCACTACAAAACCTCCTCCTTTTTCAAGAGATCTATTGTGAAAGTTTTCGTCAACTAATTTGAAAACATACTTGCTAATCTCAGGAATGTTACTCCTAAGCGGTAATATTTCAGCTCCTGCTGGCATTATGTGATCTGTAGTTATATCATTTTCAACTTTGAGAAGAACTTCACCCTCTAATTTTTCAGGTAATGGATTAAATTCCGGTAATGGTTTAATATTCGGACCTCTTACAATCTCAACCTTTTCTGACTCTTCAGGGCTTAATGGTTGAACAATCATGTTATCATTAACATTGAATTTTTTGGGCATTTCAAGCGTAGGAAGCGTCCCAAACTTTCTTGGATCTGTAATTTTACCTTCTAAAGCTGCCATAGCTGCAACCTCCGGACTTACTAGATAGACATTAGCACTCTTCGTTCCAGATCGGCCTAAAAAGTTTCTATTAAATGTTCTTAAAGAAACAGCGTCACTACGAGGAGCTAATCCCATACCAATACACGGTCCGCACGCATTCTCCAGAATCCTTGCCCCTGCTTGTATTAAATATCCCATCTCTCCTGAATTTATCATATGATCGACAACTTGTCGGGAACCAGGTGAAACAGTTAAAACGGTATTTAGAGCAATCGTTTTTCCTTTTAACATATTCGCTACTATTTTTAAATCCCGTAATGAAGAATTTGTACAGCTTCCAATGCATACTTGATCAACTGTAAGGCCTTCTAATTCTTTTACTGTTTTTACATTCCCGGGACTATGAGGTTCAGCGATTAGTGGTTCTAATTCGCTCAGATTTATTTCGATAGTTTCGTCATACACTGCATCTTCGTCTGGTAAAAGCTCTACCCATTGGTCTCCTCTCTCTTGTGCAATTAAAAACTCTTTCGTAATTTCATCAGAAGGGAAAATTGAGGTTGTAGCTCCCGTTTCGGTACCCATATTAGTTATCGTTCCTCGTTCTGGTACTGATAGAGTCTTTATTCCAGGACCAGTATATTCTAAAACCTTATTTACTGCGCCTTTGACCCCAATTCGCCTTAATACTTCGAGGATTACATCCTTAGCTGACACAAAATCAGGAAGTTTGCCCATTAAAAATACATTAACAATTTTCGGCATTTTTAAATAAAACTCCTCTCCAGCCATCGAAGTTGCGACGTCTAATCCTCCAGCTCCGATCGCAATCATACCTACACCACCCCCTGTTGGGGTGTGGCTATCGCTTCCTAATAGAGTTTTTCCCGGACGAGCAAAGCGCTCTAAATGGAGCTGATGACAGATTCCATTTCCTGGGCGTGAAAAGTACAATCCGTATTTAGCTGCGATACTCTGGAGATATCTATGATCGTCGGGATTCTTAAAGTCTGTCTGTAAAGTATTATGATCTACATAACTGACAGATAACTCTGTCTGTATACGGGGGATGCCAATTGATTCGAATTGTAAATATGCCATAGTGCCAGTAGCGTCTTGTGTTAGGGTTTGGTCGATTTTTATACTTATATCCGTTCCTCGTTCTAATTTTCCATCAACTAAGTGTTTTTCTATAATTTTTTCTGTTAATGTTTTTCCCATTACTTTTAACCAATATCAATTTATTTTTATTTTCATATTTAAAATATTACTTATAGTCTTAACTTATTCTATTTATGAAGAAAATGTTATTAAATTTTTCCTTTGAAGAGTCAAGTGAATTACCCACTTGTCTCCCTCTAAACAAAGCATTCAAAAGAACTATTTTTATCAAATATATATCATTATTTCTGTTAAAAAAGCTCTACCTTTATTAACTAATCTAACCAATATACAAATTAAGCAAAAGAATGAAAAAGATCAAAATTTGGTGGCTATTATTACTCAAGCTGAAAATAAAGAAAGAATGAATCTTAATCTTAAAGTAAACAATTTAGTTCAAGAAACTAAAGTGTTAAATATAGCTCGTTTAGCAAAGATGTTTGTAGATTTATTTGGACTTGACGATGCATTTAAAAAGGTCGGAAAATACGAAGGTCAAGAAGTTGAATTGTATTTAATTGAGTTAAAAGGATACATTACGTTCATTCTTACATCAGAAAGAGAGAGATTTGATTGCATTGCTGAGAAAGCGAAAAATCCAATAGCAAGACTAGTTATAACTGTGGAAGAAGATAAAATACTTGATTTAATAAGTAGAATTATTCGCTCTAAAAACAACTTTCTTAGCTTAATAAACTTTTCGAGGTTTATAATAGGTGGTAAAGCAAAAATTAAAGGATCCTATATAGCTGCCATTAAATTAATAAGATGTCTTATGATTGGTAAACATGAGGTTTATAGTTATGATAAATAAGGTGAGTAAGCGTGCATTTAGAAAATAATCAATTTCTCCATATTTCAGATTCTATAATTAACCCCCACATAACGGAATGGCAAGCAAATGGTAAAAAGGTTTTAGGTCATTACTGTACATATATCCCAGAGGAACTCTTACATTCTGCGAATCTCCTTCCTTTTAGAATTCGAGCAACCGGAAATACGAGTACTAATTTAGCTGATGTGTATATGGTAAGATTTACATGCTCTTTTGTTCGTGCAACATTTGATATGGCTCTTAGAGGTTTGTATGATTTCTTAGACGGAATTTTAATATGTAACTCTTGCGATCATTCACGTCGAATGTTTGAGCTGTTCGATATTAAAATATTTGGACGAGAGAATTTTCCTAAACCTTCCTCTCGATTTTATTACTCTTTACCTCATGTTCTTACGAATGAAGGATTTCAATGGTATTATGATGAAATTATAAAATTGAAAACTGAATTTGAAGAAAAACATGTTCAGAGCCCTATAACAAATCAAGATTTAGTTGAATCAATTAATATTTACAATGAAAATCGTAGACTTTTACGACAGATTCACGAAATGAGAAATATAGATACTCCCAAAATTACGGGAAGTGAAGCCTTACAGATATCAATGGCGAATAGCTCAGTACCTAAAGAAGTTGCTAATCCTGAATTAGAAAAAATTGTCACAATCTTGAAGGAAACCGAAGGAATCAAATCCAATACAAAAAGAATCATGCTGGTTGGAAGTGAAGTTGATAGCACAGAATTTACTAGGTTAATAGAAAATTCTGGAGCTCTGATTGTTACCGATTTTCTATGCTTTGGGACTCGAAATTTTTTAGACGATGTTCATTTAGGTTTTGGAAATAATGCTCTTAAAAGCATAGCAGAACGAGTATATTATAGAATTTCTTGCCCAAGAATGATGGATGACCACGAACGACGATTAGATTTTATAAAAAGTGAAATTAAAAAAGCAAAAGTTGATGGTGTAATATTACAAAGAATAAATAATTGCGACCTACACGGATGCGATAATATGCTCTATGTTCATGAACTAAAAGATTTAGAGATTCCTGTATTAAATCTTGATCGTGAATTTTATCAAGCAGATACAACCAGACTACAAACAAGAATAGAGGCTTTTTTAGAAATGATTTAGTTCAAATGAAATTTACAAAACAATGTTAGAAGGTTATGAATAAGACAGTTAAAATGGAAAATAGGATTATCCCTTATCAAATGTTGTTAAAAGCAATGGAAACTACCTATGAGCTCGTAAAAAAAATTCTTCCAGAGGTGGGAATACCTTCATTAAAGATTGGGTTGGAAGAAATGATTACAGTTGTTAGGAGAGATATTGAAAGGGCAAAACAAGGTGTCCCGATCGTCGGTTATCATTTTGCATTTCAAGCAGATTACCTTAAATGTTTCGAATGCGTTCCCATTTGTATTGAAGGTGTTTCATATTTTCTTGGAACTCTCCTAATTAATGGCGTTGAAAAATACTACGACATGATAGGTAATTGGGGTCATCCATTTCATACCTGTTCTGCGCAAAAAGGAGCAATGGGAATGAGTTTAGAAAATTTATATCAATTTGACGCAATTATCACTCCAACAGCACCTTGCGATTCCACATGTGCGTCATATCCATTTTTTAAATTTGAAAAGAAATTTCCTATGATTATCGCAGATATGCCATTTGTTCATAACGAAGAAAGCTATAGATATTACGCTGAACAACTTAAACTAAGTCTTCATAAATTAGGAGAAATAATTGGACAAAAACCCGATTTCGAAAAAATGCGAAAGGCTATAGAAATAGAAAATGAAGTATCCAGACTTAGGATGGAATTGTTTGATTTAATAAAAGCAATTCCTAGTCCAATTGAAAATATTTTTAATGCTGTTTCAGCTGCTTCCACAATTCTAATTTCTGGAGCTCCCGAAAACATTTCATTTTATAAGAGAACTTTAGAAATTGTAAAAAAAAGATATAAAAAAAAGGAACACCATGGGGGAGAAGAAAAAATTAGATCAATTTGGCCTTATATGCTTACATTCTTCGATATTTCCTTATGTGAATGGCTTGATCGCAACTTGGGAATGAGTGTTCTATTAGATATTTTCAATTACAATCTTTCAGATCCCATCAATGCCAAATCTGATTTAGATACTCTTTTTTACGGAATGGCAAGTAAAGCTATGGGATGGCCGATGATAAAACAATCAACGGAATTTTACTATCCTTTTCTAGACGATTGTATAAGAATGGCTAAAGATTTTAGTGCTGATTGTTTCATTTACACACAGAGTATTGCTTGTAAACAATTTGGAGGTGTTCCCCAGCTTTTAAAAGAAGCTCTTATGGATGAAGTCGGTATTCCTATGTTGATTATTGATTTTGATGTTGGAGATGCACGCATGACTTCAGCAAAAACTTTCAAAGAGAAAATCTCGATGTTTGCTCAGACGCTATTATAGCTGTGTGGTTTTGGTTATATTAAAAGTCGAATTAAAAGTCTAACAGGATGTTCGAAAATCCTAAAAAAAGGGTATTTACCTAAATTTAGAGATAAAAGTAGGGAAAAACAAAATAAATTATTTTAAGCCTAGTAATTCTTTCGCTTCATCAATATTGGCAGGTTCTCTACCAAGTTCACGAGCAATTCTTACCATCCGTTTTACTAATTGAGCATTACTTTTTACTAATTCACTTTTTTGATAATATATTGTGTCTTCAAGACCTGTTCTGATATTACCTCCCATGCACATAGCTATTACTGTCGTTCTAAGATGAAATTTACTAATAGTTACTACTTGCCAAGTGGAACCTTCAGGGAGCTGCTCAACCATATGAATTAAATTACTCACTGTAGCCGGTGCTCCCCCTTGAATACCAAGTACGAGACTAAAATGAAGTTTTTCCTCCTTTTTAAATACACCCATATCGACTAAATCCATGATATTTGCGATATGAGCTGTATCATATACTTCAATTTCTATACCAGCGCCCAACTCTTTACATGTTTTAATATACTTTTTATTAAAATCGAGGGGATTATCGAAAATAAATGCTGTCTTCATACCTCTTGTAACCGTTCTAAATTCAAAAGTTCCTGCATTTATGGTAAACATATCCGGTTGAGGATCAATATTCAATAAATTAAGTCTTTGTTCCAATGTGGCGAATTTAAAAGCTTGACCATATCTTTTACCTGTTTTGCTAACTTTGACTCCTTGTTCTAGCCGGATCCCGATTCCATTCCCTATTTGAGTAATTATAGGGCATTTTTCTTTAATTAATTTCACAGTTTTGTTATAATATTTTAGATCAGGTGTTGCCCATCCATCTTCGCCTCGTACATGGATATGACATACAGTAGCACCTGCCTCATAGCATTCCAAAGCATCCTGAGCTTGTTCTTCTGGAGTTATCGGTAAATTGGGATTTGCCCATTTTGGTAAAATTCAAAAAAATCTAAACTTTTTTCCCATGGGC
>JBHLLM010000005.1:0-20692 GCA_048885575.1 Candidatus Hermodarchaeota archaeon | reverse complement strand
TATCTCTGCATTTACAGCTACAAAATCTACTCCAGCATCAGCAAAGAGTATCTGAGATTTATCTAAAGATAAAGATATTCCATCAATATTATTTGGAACATTAAGATCTAATGTAACGTTTTTACCAGAGATCAGAGTTAAGTTATACAGTTGGTGATCTCCTGGAAAATGTATTAAATCAAAAGGTTTTACTGGTAATGTGTTAGGTGTAATTTTAGCTATGTCGTTAACATCGGAATATGTCGTATTCAAATAATCTAAATATAGAAGCGAGGCAGTAATATTTATCAAACCATATCCCGACTTTAATTGTTCAGCGTCATCAACATTAGAAAGTTTTTGGGCACCCTCTAAGAGCGCAATTCTAGCAGTTTCAGGTGTCATGGTAGGGTACGCTTGTTTCATAATTGCTAAAGCTCCTGCAACCATAGGGCATGCCATACTCGTTCCACTTAAGGGGATATAATCCCCATCACCGGGATAATCAAAATAATCTCCAATAAAACGATATTGATCAGATATTACCGATTCAGGTGCCTCTGTTGAGATAATATTTACCCCCGGGGCGACTATGTCTGGATAACTCATATATGATAATGATGGACCCCAACTACTAAATGAAGCTAGATTATTATTGCTATCGGAGGCACCTACTGCTATAACATCAACACCAGATGCTGGAGAGCCACCAGAAATATATTCAGGACCTGCATTTCCTGCTGATGAGACACATATCACTCCAAGGTCCGTAGCTGCGGTAAGTGCTAATATTAAAGGATCGCTTCCGATGGGGTAATTATCACCAAAACTCATAGAAATTATGTCTGCGTTGGCAGTATTAACGCTCCATTCGATCGCACTTATAATATCGCCTTCTTCTAAACCAGAAAGGCTACCCGATTTTGCGTTTATTAAAGATACTCCTGGAGCAACTCCTCTATACTTCCCGCTTGAAGCACTACCATCCCCTCCAATGATACCTGCAACATGTGTTCCATGACCGTAATAATCATAAACTTCAAGAGAAGATTCCTCAGATACAAAATTTTGACTCGCTATTATATTTAAATCGGGGTGTTGATATATACCAGTATCGAGAACCGCAACTTTAACTCCAGTACCATCATAAGCTAGATTTTCGCCCCCAATTGCAGGTAACCACCAATTAGGATAACTGATGGCACTCAGAGCGCTAGTTTTTGGAAGCGCTTCTAAATAATAAGGC
The DNA here is from genome assembly GCA_048885575.1 of Candidatus Hermodarchaeota archaeon. GTDB lineage: Archaea > Asgardarchaeota > Lokiarchaeia > Sigyniarchaeales > SOKP01 > SOKP01. The sequence continues at coordinate 19,467 of JBHLLM010000005.1, read as the reverse complement.
GATTCGTAATTCCTTGATTTGTAAACCTTATCTAAGGCTGCTATCTCTTCCAATTTTTCCTTCTTATTATATAATTCATAAGGATCACACTTCAGATAAACAGCAGGAATGATATCATAATTAGTTATTATTTCATACTCATCTAAAATAGAATCTATTAACTCTATTCGCACCAATTTTGAAGTCTCTTTCTTAAAAAGCATAATAATTTTTAATTCAGTCTGTCTAGTATCCATGATCGTTTCCAAGTTTCGAATTAAGAGTTCTCCAAATAAATTATCTTGATTATTTAATAATAGCAAAGAACCCGATTTTTCATCTTTTTCTTGATTTGAAGTTATGAACGATAAATCATCCACTTTCAATTTAGTATCTCTAAAATCAGAACGATTCATGTATAATGCCATGCTGTTTCCGAGAACTGGACTAAATATCGAAGTACATATCAAGACACCAATTAAAAAAAAATTAGTTTTGCTCCTAAGATTTTTCATAGTCTTCAAATAATAAAATAGCTATTTATTTTTAACCTTAATAGTTAAAAAACCATAATTTTTTTTAAAAATACATTATTATTTAAATCTACAGCTAAAGATCTTTAATATGTCCGAAAATTACAAAATTAAAGAATGATTCCTTTAAAAGGGGCTGTGGATTAGTCGCAGATCGTTCGCTTGGCATGCGAAAGGCCGGGGGTTCAATTCCCCCCAGCTCCACTTTTTTATATATTTAAGAAGTTTAAATTAATAGTGATATTTCTTCGTGAAATTCCGGTTTCACGAAGATTTTAGGTATTTATAAACTAAAAAAGCTTTATTTTACTTGATAGAGATGAAAAAAATTGGTATTTTGGGGGGGATGTCTTATGAGTCGACCATCAAATATTATGATTTGCTTATTCAGAAGTATTACGACAGATATCACGATTATAATTATCCGGAAATTATAATATATAGTCTCAATTTTCAAAAAGTAATTGATTATGAATTAGGTAATGATGAAAGCATTTATGTTGATTACTTGATGACTGGTATTAATTCTTTGCAAAATGGTGGAGTAGATTTTATTATTATGGCAGCAAATTCACCTCATGCTGTTTACAATAAGTTAGTGCAAAAGTCAAAAGTTCCGATACTAAGTATTGTAGAAGCAACAGCTAAAAAAGCACACCAGGAGAATTTAAATAAACTTTTATTATTGGGAATCAAATACACAATGCAAGCATCATTTTATAAAGAAAGTTTTTCGAAGTCTGGCATGGAAGTCATAACTCCTTTAGACTCAGAACAAGATATTATAGACCAAATTATTTTTGATGAGTTAGTGATTGGAAAATTTACGGGAGAGAGCAAAGACACGCTCCTTAAAATCATAAGCAATTACAATGTAGATGGGATTATTCTTGGTTGCACTGAATTACCCTTTATACTACAACAAAATGATACTAACATAAGACTACTCGATACTGTAGAGCTTCACATAGAAGCAGCATTGAAATATTATCTAGATATAACAGAAAACGCATAAAATTCATGGATTCCTAAGTGCATTTTTATATTTTTAGCAGTTTGAAAGCTTTTTTAATTCCCAAACGCTATTTAATAATTAACATATTAATGATTAAGTGGTAATTTCTATAGGACGCTTTAAACTTACAAGGATTAAAATAAAGGATTTAACTCCAATTATTTTAGTCATGCTGTTGCTATTCGTATCAATAGCTTGTGCTAATATGCTAATTCCGAGTTATGGCATTATTCGATTTGAGTTTGGCATTCCTGAGGCTCTCATAGCAATTCCAGATTCGTTTTTTTTGTTAACAAGTGCTACATTTGCTTTAATTTGGGGATATTACACTGATAGAATTGATAGAACCAAAGTTATAATAGCCGGTGCATTTTCTTGGACTTTTGGTATGATGTTGACTGGGTTTTCGAATTCATTTCTAATAATTCTAATTTCAAGAATGGTTAGTGGAATCGGACTTGGATGTGTAATTCCCGTTGGTTATTCCATTATTTCAGATGCAATTCCACCTGATGAAAGATCGGGTTGGTTTGGAACTCTTGCGATTTTAGGTTCTATTTCAAATGGTATCGGTCAAGCTTTATCTTCCTTTGTAGGACCAATATTAGGCTGGAGATTTCCATTTTTTTTGTTGTCTGGAATTAGTATTGTAATAGTATGTATTTTATTTTTTGTTAAAATCCCTCAACGCGGAGCTAGTGAGAGTGAACTATTAGATTTAGTTGAACTAAATTTAGATTATAGCTATAAAATATCAAAAAAAGATTTAAGCTATATCTTAAAAAAAAAGACAAATAAATATCTAATCATCCAAGGTTTTTTTGCAATTATTCCTGGAACACTATTCGTTTATTTTATGACATCTATGATTTCGACTCATTATTTTGATATTCTGCCGAACGAAATTAGGCTACAAACAGCTGCAATATTCGCTGGGTTATTAGGAGTAGGGTACCTATTAGGAAATGCTATTATGTCTTATGTAGGAGATATTTTATTTCGAAAAAACAAAAAGAATCGAACTCGATTAGCAACTGCTTGCATGGTCTTGAGTGTTCCATTTGTTCTTTTAACTTTATTTTCTTTACAACCTATTAGCAGTGAAGTGGTGACTAATCTAAATTATCCCGTTCCAATCCCTCCCGGGGATATGACCTCATATGTAATTTTAACCATCATAGAAATTTTTAAGGTTTCTCCTAGTTACATCTATTATTTCATATTTGGATTTATAGGAGCAGTGTTAAGTACAGGTTGGGTATCAAATAAGAACGCAGTGATGGTAGATGTTAATCTTCCCGAACATAAAGGAACTTCTACCTCATTTTTTAGTCTCGCAGAGCAAATAGGAAAAGGAGTTACGTTACTATTATCATTTACTTTAATTTCTTTTTTTGGCAGCGTGTTTAATATGATGATCTTTGCGGTATTCCTTTGGGTTCCTTCTGCTCTTCTTTGGTTTCTTGCGGGTAAATCTGTGGAAGTTGATATGGAATACAAATCTACGATTCTTTCTGAACGGAAACAAGTCAATTTATTGGATTTTATTTTTGAATTAGAAATTCAAATGGATAGAGCAATTCAAAAAATTCAAGATTCGAAATATTACATATTGTCAGATCAGGTAAAGTTTAAAAAGTTATTAGAAGAAGCTATTACGATTTTAAATTATTGCGAAAAGGAAGGGGAATTTAGGAGTATCACCAAAATAGAAAAAAGAGCTCGTGATTTGAATATTAAAGCGGATTCAATAAAAAATATGGCTACTCAAATATTCAAGATTCTTGAGGTGGAAGATTTAACTGCCAAAGAAATAGACATGCTAAATGAAGATTTAAGACAGCTTATTCTAAAAATTGCAGAAGGAGAAAGAAGTACTTTTGGAGATCTTCAAATATATTATGAAGATGCATATTTAAAGATAATAGAAGCTCGTCTTTTAACAAAAAATGATTTACTTAAGAGTAGGGGGAAAATTTTGGAAGCTATTCACATCTATGAAAGAGTAAAGAATCTGTTGAATGAACGTTTAGACATAATTATAGATAAGTCAGAGTTATCTGAAGAGGATAAATTTGTATACGATAAAGAGCAAGAACTTTTAAAAAAATGTTCTAAAGCATTAGTTGCAACAAATAATTTAAAAGAAGAAATTGAAGGAATCTTTGCAAAATTAGATGAAAAAGGGATTGCTGAAAATGATCTAAAAAAAATATCCGAGTTAACGGTAGAATATAATGTAGACCTTTATAAAGTAATCGTAGATACTTTCGGTCAGGATAAAAAGACTAAAGATACAATCTTAGCAATCTTAAATGAAATAGATGCAATATTTAACGAATATGACAAGTTAAAGGAATTAGAATTGAAAGTGTTTTAAAATAGCTATTATATATTTTATTAGTTGTTTAAAAATTCTGATTTTAGAATCTCTTTATAAGCGGCTTTTTCGTTATTTACTAACTCCTGGGTGCTTTTTCCTCTATTATTATAGTTATCAGGAGTATCATTTTTAGTGAACAAATTCACAAGTAAAATTAAACAATTTTTAAGTTCTAAATCGCTAGTTCTTCCCGAATTGAAGTTTTTCATAATTTTAATGAGGAGATTGCTTAACCAAACCTTGTTAAATTGAGATAGGTCGATCTCCTTCTCCTTAGATTTTCTATTGTAAAATTCTAAGATATTAGCTACGCAATCCATTTTTAATTTATTCCTATACCCTTATGAAATTTCAAGAATCACTTATATTTGGGCTCTTGAAAACCGTCTAATCTTTATTATTATGTTTACTGATACATGCTAATTCGAGTATAAAAATATTTTTAAATAGATTTCGCAAGAGAAAAATGAAAAGTAACTCAAAATTGTATAAAGAGAATTAATTTAAAAAATATTTTTTTTAGATGCCAACTTCAACGCTTTCTATAAAACTATCAATGGCTTGTTCAAGATCGATTAAATCTTCTACTTCTTTTATATCAGAACTAGCAATTCTATTTAAGAATTCCTTTAGAAGCTTTTCCTTCTCTTTATCTTGGGGAAAGATTAAACTACTTTTGTAATGCTCGTAATCTAATATATTAGTAAATACCAAGAAGAGTATCTCAATGTGACTGTATTCTATCAAACTAAGAAGTTTATCTTTCGTAATGAGAGTTTGTGTTTGGTCTTTATAAAATCCAGAAAGATCGTTGTAATAATTAGTTATTCGAGCAATATTATCTAGTTGTATTTGAAGTGCAGCTTGGCTAATTGGACTATCATCACTATACATAATCTCAAAATATGCGCTTATGAAATCTTTTAGTTTTTGAAGTTTTTGCTGAAATACTCGTGTCTTAACTATTCTTGTAAACATCGGGCTCTCTTTATCTTTATAAAATTTTAATTCAAACTTAACAATAGCTAAGATATCGAGAAACAATTCCTTAATATCAATATTATCTTTTTGCATTTTAATAGAAGTAAATTGAAGGTGAATTTTTATTTCTAATTCTAATATACATTTGATGATATAAAAATATACTATCTATATCTATAGAATTCTAATACATCAATTAATATAATTTTTAAGTTTAGTATTTTTTACAAAGTTTATCTTGAATAAGATTATATTTATTTTCGCATTTAATAACGCAAAGGAAATAATTTTTGATCTTGAATTTGTTTTTTAGGTTCATAAGGCAATCTGCTTATTTTTTTTGTCAGCTTTCTAAAGAGTATTGCTTTTATGTGAATCCGTAAAATTCTAATGGGTGTGTGTATCATGAACTTTAGATCATTAAATGGATTTTGTCTTAGTTCGAGAAATCTTAAGTAAAATCGTTCCGCTTTTTGTTTTTTATTAGGTTTTTCAAATGAAATGAATCTTTTAACAATTTTATCTATTAATTCTGAATCTTCATAGCAATAATAGTTTGAAGCTTTTAACGACCATTTAATAGATTCTAATTGATATTTTATAGAATTTAAATCTTTTCTTGGTCCAAGGAGTAAAGCAAAAAAGGAAATAAAAAGGTTCATAACCGTGCTCCTAATCATCTCGCGAATAGAAATTTTAATCTTTGGCCTGAGAATGTTTCTGAGATCATCTCCAAATAAAATAGTACTATTTTGAATAACATTGCCTATAACAATATTTCGAGGTGCAAATAATGCTGAAAAAACTCGATTTACTTGGAATATCTTATAAAAAATAGCTTGTTCCCAGAATTTTTGCCTAGTTAGAAAATGACTCATAAACATTCCTGTTGATTGTTGAATAACGCTAAGTACTCTGCGCGTTAGGTTTGATGTCGGTTCTTTAAAATGATGCTTAATTTCTAGTGCTAGAAAATACCTCTCGATTTCTTTGATATGTCTACTTGAGACTCGATTTTTAAAAATAAAAAGTAGATCGCAATCAGAAACAAGTGTGTTCTCAGATTCTACTTGTTGGCTTCCAAATAAAAGAAGAGATAAAATTTTGTTAATGCCAATTTCCTTATTGATTAAAATCACGATATCTCTGATGTAATTACGTGACTGTTCATTTAAGCCTTTTAAATTACTAGAGATAGAGTTTTTTATATTGATATTCGTTTCGCTAAGGTTATTCGAATTGATATCTGGCATCTTTATTTGAAATATAATTCACTATAATAAAAATATAAAATGGAAATTAAAAGTTAATTAAAAACTCAAATTCGGTTTCCTAGATTATATCCTCGACTAATTGCTTCCAAAACAGTTTGTGGTTTTTTTGCATCCCCGAGTTTTTCAACAGGTATTTTTAAAGATTTTATTTCCTTATAAAGGGAATCATTTGGTTTGACACCTGTGGCATAATATACATAATCAACTTCGTTAATTTGTTGTTCAGTATCGTTAGCATCAATGTAAGACACAAAATTCTCACCTATTTCAGTTACTTTTACACTAGTAAGTTTTTTTACTCCAAGATAATCGCATTTATCTAATAACACCCATTTAGTTGTCTTACCTAAGGCAGATCCTAATTTAGGTAATTGTTCCAAAACAGTAACTTTATTTCTGCCTTCCTGCATCATATTCAATGCTACTTCTGGCTCTAATGCTTTATAAAGAGTAAGGAAATTAAACGAATCTATATCCAATGAACCGTATTTTGCTATGTAAATTGCTAATTCAATACCTGTAGCACCTCCACCAATGATCACATTATTTTTCCCTACTGGAGCATCTCCTTTAAAGACATCATTTGCCCAAAATACATTATCTCTTTCAATTCCAGTAATAGGAGGTTTAATCGGAATGGAACCGCTCGCGACTAATACAATATCTGGGTTAATTTCTTTAACAATATCACTAGTAACTTCTTGTTGGAGGTGAACATGAATATCATATTTTTGGATCCAATAAGTATAGTTTTCAATCATCCTCTTAAATTCATTCCTTCCTGGCGGTATCCATATTATGTTTAATAACCCACCAATTTTATCCTCCTTCTCATATAGATGAACTTCATGACCTCTCATTGCGGCAACACGCGCAGATTCTAAACCTGCAGGACCGGACCCAATTATCATTACCTTTTTCTTGCCCTCAATTGGTTTTAACTCAGTCTTAGCCTCTTTTCCAGCTCTTGCGTTTCGTAAACAAGTTACTGATTGCATATTAAATATTGCATCAAAACACCCTTGATTGCAGCCTATACAATTCATAATATCTCTTAATTCACCTCTCTTTGCCTTTTCGGGGAGAAAAGGATCCGCGATTAAAGTTCGACCCATACATATAGCATCTGCTTTTCCTGCCATTAAAATCTGCTCAGCCAATTCAGGTGTGTTTATTCTATTAGAAGAAAATACTGGTATTGAGACATGATTTTTAATATTTTCTGCTAAATATGAATAGCATCCCTCTGGGACATCCATCGTTGTTTGAGGGGTTTTAGTTTCGTGCCATCCTCCAGTCACATTAAGATAATCTAGATAATTTGAGAGTCTTTCAGCAATAATCGCTTTTTCTTTATAAGTATTACTTTCAGGTACAAAATCGTCCCCTGATATCCTATAACCAAGTGGTATATCCTCTAGTTTAGATTTCATTAACTCTAAAGTTTCTATAGGGAATCTTAGACGGTCTTCAAGATCACCTCCATATTTATCAGTTCGTTTGTTCGTTTTTGGAGAAATAAATTGTGTCATTAAATAACCAGCATTAGCACAAATTTCGACTGCATCAAAACCTGCTTTTTTAGCCCGCAAACCAGCATCAACAAATGCTTGTTGTTCCCTTTTAATGTCTTCAAGAGTCATTTCTCTTGGAGTAGTTTTACTAAATTTACTATATACCGCTGAAGGGGCAATTGGTGCTTTACCGATTACTAAAGGCATAGTATATGCGCCACCATGGTACATCTGGGCACAAATTTTTACATCATCCCGTGCATCATGAACTGCCTTCGTTAACTCAGTTAAAGTCGGTAAATAGTCATCACTTTCAATAGAAATCATCATAGGATGTCCTTTTGCATAAAGATCTATGTAACATCCTCCTACAATGAGCATTCCAGCACCACCCTTCGCCCTTTCAACATAAAAATCAATCAATTTCTGAGTGATATAACCATCACTAGCCATATTGAGATTTATTGCAGGCATAATAATACGATTTGAAATGCTCATATCTTTAATCTTTAGCGGTGTAAATAATTTGAAAAATTTCATATTTATCCCTTTTTCGTGAATTTAATCTTATTTAATTTAATAAATTAATAAAATTATCTATAACCAATTAAATTTTAACATTTGGTATAATCCAAAAAAATAGTGTAAAAATTAACGAAAATAAGAATCGGAACTACGATCTTCTTGAGGTCCTTTCATAAATTGATTTGCTTGCTTCTTATATGTGTCAAGTAGGTGTTCCATTTCTTCAATTTTTGAATTTAACTCATCAAAATCCATTTCAATATCAAAGTATTCCTTTAAAATTACAAGTAATGCTTTAGATGCTCGAGGGTCTAGTGCCATCATTGGTAGTGGCAATGTTTCTGCCAATAAACACACACCGGGAGCAAAGCCCTTTTGACCTGCCCAAGCGGGTAAAATCCCATTTGCTCCTGCAATAACACCAACTTCATATAGGATTGTATTTTCATATTTTAGAAATGAATCAACAATTTCTTGATTTGTTCCACATACATGAACTATAGGTACATCTCTTATTCTTTCAGTTATCATAGCACCAGCACTGATATACATTTTAATCTTACTTTCTGTTAACTTGTCCATCTCTTCACAAAACTTTTGGGAAAATTCAAATACCCCATATGAGGATTGAGGTTGATAGTTCGCAGTTAATATAAATAAATCCGATTTATTTTCCTGTCTTCTGGATTTGAAATAAACTTTAGCTGAAGGAAGCTCCAATTTCCCATTTTCAACATTAGATTTTGGGGGGAAATCGAAGTACTCAATATCTAAATACTCTTTAGCGTTAATAGAGTCTTTGATAGATGTGATCGCTAATTGAGCAACTAAAGCAATTCCGGGCCAACCGATTAAAACAACTGGATCTTTTAATTCATCAGACTTTAATTCAAACTTTTGATTTATTTTTATGTCCATCTATATCACTTTTCCAATTCTTGTAAAAATTTTAATTCTCTGCCACAGTGAGGGCAATATGTAGTAATTCTTGGTATTAATTTTCCACAGAAAGGACAATAAATCCCAGGTCCACTTATTATTCCTTTTTGAGGCGTCTCATAACTCTGAGGTATTTCGTGATAAGGAGTTTCGTACTGGAGGTATTTTTCTTTTCTCGTTTTTAAATGAGCATATAGTGAGGTTAAAAAACAAATTAATAAGGGGGCAAAGATAAGTTGAACAATATTTATAACGAAATCGTATAAAATGATAGCTCCGTAATCTCTAGTCGAAGGGTTATACCATGAAGCGAGACTTTGCAGAGATACGAAATTTAAAAAAAACTGATAAATAGTCTCAAAAGCCAATATTATTAGATTATTAATAAAAAATATACCTATAATTTTCCAGAATTCTCCTTTTGCCAGATATCGAGCCTCCCTTAAAGGATGGTCAGAGTCATCAGAATGATAAGTAAATACATAAAATATGTAAAATCCAAAGATGATTATGCCAGGGATAAATATTATCCATCCTGCAGAAAATAAAAAACCTAGTAATAGAATTACGGGTAGAATTCTCCCATTCAAAGCTTTCTTTATTTCAGAGTATAATTTTGTCTTTTTATCAATAAATTTATTAAATAAATAATTACTTACTAAGCAGAAGGCTATAACATTGAATACATTGGGAATCAGAATGCCTAAAAATATACTCGAAAACCCAAGGATCAAGTATTTTACCATAAGTTCAATTTCACCATATGTAATAAGAGAAGGATCTTTTAAAATAATAGCTTCAACAGCAGGGGTCAAGTTTATGACCTGCCACTCAAGACCAACAATTAAAAAATTTTTAATTACTAAAGAAACTATAAAAAATAAGCCTAACGGTACAATTAGAGTTAACCAATTTTTACCAAATAGGTAAAATCCTTCAGAAATAATCTCGCTAAACCGTTTATTTGAATAGCTGTTAAGTTTTGCATACTTATCCGACATAATTTTAAATATCTTTTTAATTATTTATAATTTTTTAAACACATTTAATTATATGGATACTTCATTAATTTAAAAATAGGAATAGAATAAAATTTTATATAAAATAATTATTATTTAATTATCGGTTATGTTCGCTCGACAACCACCATCTCGTCATATTCCAGGAATTCTATCATATATAGATTATTTTTCTACTAAAAAATCGGCGTTAATTTTATTTTTCACCCTGCCGGGGATTATTAGCTTACTATCATTTATTTTAAACTCAATTTACACTAACGTTTGGAACTTTTTTTATCTATCAAATGTTTTAATTACGATTTATTCTACTTCTGGAGGAGGAGCAATAATAACAATTTTATTTTTCTCAAAAAGATCACCTCTCTTAAAACTACCTCCAAAAGGATGGGCGCTTCAAATGAACTCTCTTTTTGCTGGACTAATGGGACTCTCACTATTAATCGGTCAAACAATTACTATCTTCCTAAGAAACGTAGCTTTTCAAGAAGTATTTCTTATTCTTGGTACAATTATTTCTTTTATCATTACTTATGTTGTGTATTTTTCATTCACTACAGTGGGAAAATATGGTAACTTTATATTAGCATTTGTCCAACCTGCCATTGAAATAACTTTTTATAGTATTTTCGCATCACAACTCCCCTTTTTATTCTTCATTAGAGCTATGTTATTTTTTACAGTATGTGCTTTTATTTTTGCAATTCCATACGCGAGAAGTTTGTCTCGAGTAAACAATATATACAGACAAGCAACTGGTATAGGAGGTTATCCTTTCATTAGAGCTTTTGTGCTCTCCATGTTAACGGATGGTAACGATGAGTTACTGGAAAGTTTCTTTGATGAAATTGGAGTATCTTCAAATGTTAAAATCCAGTATTTAGCAATAAGGAGTAAAAAGACTAAAAAATTAAAAGGATTATTTATTATTCCCCAAGTTCATTTTGGACCTTTTAAAACTTGCGGTTCTTCTGATCTGCCAGCACATATATATGAAGCATTCAGGAACATTAAGGGTACAACAGTTTATCACACAACTAACGATCACGCACAAAATCTAACTTCGCAGAAAGAACTTGAAAAAATTTTGAGTAAAATCAAAAGCGATGTGAAGGAGATTCAAGAAAGTTCAAAGATCGAATGGATAAAAGAAATAAATTCAACATCGAGGAGTATATCTAATTCTGCGAAACTCTTAGGTATTGATATAAATAACATTGCTATTGTGTTTCTAACCAGACATCCTTTACCTTCTGATGATATTCAAATGCAAGTAGGAGAAGAAATTAGAAAAATAGCAAAATCAAAAGGTTATCGTGAGATAATGATTATTGATTCGCACAATTCTATAATTGGGGATGAAGTTTTGATAAAAAATACATCAATAGAAGCTAATGATCTCATCTCTGTTTCTGAACACTTTTTAGAGTCCAATAAAAAAGTGGATTTTTCTAAAAAGATTGTAGTAGAGTATGGTGTCGCAAAAGATTTAATGCTTGAATATTCAGAGAAGGACGGAATAGGGGCAGGTGGTTTGGTTGTTCATCTTTTTAAAGATGTTGTTTCAAATCAAAAAACAGTTTTCATCCACTTTGATGCTAATAACGCTTATGTAGATATTCGTTCATTTGTGCTAAATATGTTACAGAACAGAGGAATAGAAAGAGGAGAAATAACAACTTCGGATTCTCATACTGTTGCAAGGCAATTTTCACCGAGAGGGTATAGTCCAATAGGGGACAAGATAACATTGGAAAAGATTTTAAAGAAGATTGAGATATTGTTAGCTGAAGCAGAAAATAATTTAGAAGATGTTGAATTTTCGTATTATGATTCTAATGTCGAAAAGGTTAAAATTTGGGGGGATCCGAAATATTTCGATGTGATAATGGATACACTTTTTAAATGTATAAAAGTTTCTCAGGGATTATTCACTTATAGTTTAATTATTCCTGCAGTATTTTCAATAATTCTACTTTTATTCTTTTATAACCTTACATTTAGTGCTATTCTCTAAGCTAAAGGTCCTCTTTTTTAACATATGATCTGTATATTACAGAGATATATGTAAGTAAATTGACCTTTTTTTTTTTAAAAGTATTCTTTTCGTATTGAACTAAGAAATGTTGAGTTCAGAAATTTCAAAATTGATGAAGGTTACGTTCATAGGCTCACCCGCAGTCGGAAAAACTACTATGCTAAGACTTCTTTCTAAGGATATTATTGAGAAATTTTATTTCCCTACCCACGGATTCGATTTAAAAACGATTAAACTCGATGATTATCATGTTCGCATATGGGATTTTGGAGGACAAAAGTCGTATTTAAAAACATATTCAAGAGATTACCTTCTGGGTTCAGATGTTATTTTTGTGGTAACGGATTCAACTCCGAGGAATGTATTAAATTCTAGAGAATTAATAAATTACGCAGCGCATTTCATCGATCAGGATTGTCCAATTATTGCTATAGCAAACAAGCAAGATTTAAAAAAAAACGATGGTCGAATGACACCTAAGAGAGTTGAAGATGTTCTTCATGTTAAAACCTATGGACTAACAGCAATAGACCCTACTGAGAGATTTAAATTGATGGAGATTATTAGAAAAGAATTAAATAAAATTATAATTAGAAGGAGGTCAAAAAAAGATGAACTTTAATGAAAGTGAGCTTTTCGGCGCAGCTTTAATAGGATTCGATATGATTGATGGTCCTTTTCTTAAATGGAAAAAAGAATATGGAAATCCTACCAATTTAATGAAATTAGATGACTTTGCTATGAATTTTTACTTAGCATTTCGAGGAGGAAATGCGGGGAAAAAACCAAGAGCAATTTTGTACGATAAATTTTATATTGTGGCTTTCCCAAGTAACTTGGAACTTTGTTGTCTATTTATGAAACCTCAAGGGATTGACAAAAATATTAAAGAGCTCAGCAAAGTTGCAAATAGAATTATTATTGAAATGGAAGCGAGTGAAGAAGAAAATGAAATTGTAACTGAATCTAACGAGGACACTATCGAAGAGATGAAACGCTTAATTATAAATCTATTGAATGGTACAGAAATGGCTACACCTGAATTGAGAAAATATTTTAAATTAAGTAATTCACAAATATGGAAGGTTATGGCTGATTTAGAAAATTCTCGAATGGTAAAACGCACTAGAAAAGAAGGTAGAACAGTATTATGGACCGCTAACTAGTTTTTTTCTAATTTTTTATAGTTTTATCAATTATTTAACTTAGATTATGTTTCCAATTTTTTATCTTTGTAAAATACCTCGAAAACATAATGTAACAAATATCAGGTAGTTCTTTATCAAGGTTATTTAACGTAATATATCGGAGAATATGGTTGATTAGAAATATACCCAGAAATTCCATATGATAACTATCTACCTTTTTAGAGAGCATTTCTCCTGTATAACCTATATTTAGTTTCTCCTGATTATCGTATGTTAACTCAATAAAGATTCCTGGAAAGACTTCCTTTTTAACTCTCCATCCATCTCCTGTATTCCAAACCTTAGCACCTATAAATGAAGCGAGCTTTTTTTGATCATTATCCTCTAGCAAAGTAAATGGCTCAAATCTTTGACTTAATACCTTCTTCATCAAATCAGTTTTTGTAGAATAATATTTCTGAAACGGATCTTTATGTTTAATCATTCGTTCGATAAAATCAAATATTATATCGACATATGTTATGCTATCTTCACCGGGTACAATTATCGCATTTTCTCCGGAAAAAAAACACTTAAATTCAGCTGTTATGCCATCCCCGAATTCATTTCCAAAATAAGTATAAACTAAATGAATATTAACTTCTGGAAACATTTCTATGCTGATCGTCCAATCCTCATTGAAACCAATGTTTTCAATTTTGCCTCCAATATCCTTCGTTATTATCTCATTGAGATTTTCCATGTTAATATTTTCAAAGATTGAGTATTTCGCATTGCTAATATCTTCAAACTCCTTCTCGTGAGGGCCCTTTACTCCAGTCGCATCAATTTGCCCTACAGTCCAATATTTAATTCCGGTTATTTTAATTCCACCTTAGAGATAGTTTTTCTAATATTATAGAATTTATTTCTTTTTTTGAATTTTGCATTCAACAATTTATTGTTTTATTTTAGCCACTCTCCAAAAAGAGAATTATTTTCAGAGCTTTAATTACCTATAGTATTTACGCTAAAAAAAGAATAAGTAATTTAAAAAAAATTGAATTAAATTAAATCTCCACTGGAAGCAGAATTCCTTTGTTTTTTAAAGAAAGTATAGTGCTAATTATCTGGTCTCGCGATTCTTTTCGACCTGCGATCCCAAAACTAAGTAAACTGGAAACAAAGAAAAATTTCTTCTCTTTTTGTATCTGCTCAGCAATCTCAGTTAAAGCCTTTTCAAGAGAATTTAGTTTGAACACACCTCGGTAGGGAGCTAATTTCAAAGGGTACATTAATGTAATATTGAAATACTTCTCAATCAACGGATCAGTTTCTCTGAATGGTGTGATATCGCCATCGAAGTTTTCTAAACGAGCTCCGAATTTAAGTTCAAATTCATTGGTAAAAGAGGATTGATTTTCTTTTAGTTGATCAGAAGGGGATTTATCTAATACTAAAGCAACACGAGCATAATCACCATCAGTAATAATAATTTTGAAATCATAGTAATCCATTTCGAAACCTTTTGATATTTGTTCTTTTTTTGCTCCTTTTTGAAATTCCTGACGGAATTGCGATATTGCTTGTAGAAATCCAGAAATTAAATCAGAATCGATACCTTCCATAGCAATTTGCTTATTGAAAATTGATACTCCTACATCTTTATGAATGATCATAATATAAGAGATATTCACTAAATCATCAAGAATCATTGCCTGCTTTGACCAAATTCTTCTCAATTTTTGTATTTTGTGCCGTCTTACTGCCACAAATATAAATAAACAGGCTAACACTGCTAATATATAAGGTAATAATTGTAGGAATGTATCCATAAACAAGATAAGGTCGTCGACGATTCTAATATTAACTGATTGAATTTCTGAAGTTACATAGATTCCTTCTTCGCTATATATCGCTTTTATTGAATACTGTTCTCCAGTTTGTGAGAATTCAAGATTTGCTGTCGCAATCCCCTCATCATTAGTTGTAACTCTGGTTTCAGATGTAACTAGTGAATCGCCTCGAAGCACTTGAAAAATAATACTCAATCTTTCTAAGGGTTTTCCATCACCACTAAGAACTCTAACTGAAAAAGGGTGATTTCCTACTTTATATTGAGCCAGAGGAATTTCAACAAAATTGATTAAAACTTCAACTTTATATACTTCATATGTTCCATTTACATCGAATCTAATGAAATTCCAGAGAGATGTTATATTGAATTCAAAAACACCTTGATCAGGAGCTCCGTTTTGAATATCTCCTTCCCAATAACCTCTTCTTGAACCACTATCAACAACGGATATTCCAAAATTTTGAAGCATTATATCAGAAGGATTTAAATTATTTGGATTCAAGCCAAATCCGATTCTAGAAGTAATATCTGATTTCACTGTATTTTGTATGTATAAGGTAACTGTGAATTCATCTATGGAGACATTAAAGTTTTCGAATGTTCCGTTTCCTATATACAAAAACCGCATCCTAATTGAATTACCATCACTGGCGTTAATTAGTTGAAGCATTACCCAGGTGTAGAGGGATGGTAACATTTCAGAAGTAGTAGTTTCTTCTCTAAACGCGAGAGATCTATTATCTTGAGTCAATCGTAACCATTCTAGAGCGTTTTCTTCGGGAGAGAGAAAGGAATAATTTTCATTTCCTTTATATATTTCTATAACTGCAAAATCTAAGTCAGTGGGATTGCTTATACTCACATTTGAACTAGTTCGAAAGTCTAGTTGAGGAACATAAGGATATGGGTAAAGAGGAGGTACACGTATTCCAAGATTAAAACCCCAATCGTAGAGGTCAACATCCCAAAGCGATAAATCGATCCCTTCAAGAATTTTAAATTTAAATTCAATCGAAAGATTATTCGTATCGGCTTGTGCTCTAAAAAAATTATTATCGTTCAATTTTAACGCGTCTAGATCTAGATCCCCTATTACCGTACCATTTAAAGCATTTTCGTTCAATTCGTTAGGAAATTCTAACTCCTGTATTAATGGGTCATATGGTAAAATAGTGTCGTTATAGACCAATCTTTCCCCAAAATATGCTGTAAATAGATTATAAGAAACATCAAATTGAGTATTTCCATGATAGTTAAATTTAATCTCCATAGAATTATTATTTGAGTAATTTATAAAGTACTTAAGGAAGGCTATCTTCTCTTCTGGTTCAAAGATTTTATAGCTTATTATTGATTCAGATTCCTGCTTTATGTCTATTCTATTTGAAAGATCAAACCATTGACCGCTACTATAATTCTTGATGAAAACTGAAGCTATATTTAGGTTTATCACATCACTTATTGTTGTGACTAAGTAAAAATCTATACTATTTAACCAATTGTTATGAAGTATTGCCCATAAAAGTGGATTGTTGTAGAAAAAGTTAACAACTGTCTCATCTATAATACCAGACGATAATTCTTGAATGTTAAACTTCATTTCGAGCGTCAAATTAGTTGTATCAGTCCTAGAGATATATGAGTTGTTGTCAAAACTTTTGAGAGAAGTCAAATCTCCAGAGATGTTTGTACCATTAATAGGTCCCGTTATTTGTTTGACATTATTAATTGTGAAGTTTTCTTTCCATACCTCATTATAAAAAAGAAATGTTTCACCTTCACCGATATTATCAATACCTCCTCCATCAGGGTTGAAATAGAGGAATTTTGGACCTCCTCCATATATTTGATCATCAGGAGGGATTTTAATCCGGAAAGCAAACCAATATTTATCAAGACCATTTTCAATTGTATGGTATGTTTCTGAAATATTCAAAAATACAGCTCCCTGTTCAGAATTTAAAAAATCAAAATGCTCCCAATGAGCTGCCATGTTAAAAGGATGTGGATTTGAGATTTCACCTAGTGTTTCGTTATTAGGTGTGCCATCGGTAGTACAATTTACAATAGCGACTTCCCAAGAATTTTCCTCCGTAAAATTATAAGTATTAACAACATCTTGGATAAAAATACTAATATTATTAACATATTGACTTAATTGAATGGAAAACTTTTGATAAATATAGAGAGGTCCATCTTCAGAACTTGTAATATATTGAGTAGGATCAATTTCAAGTTCTTTGGTGTAGTTCAATGCTGTAATGTTCTCAAAATACATTTTAGCGTGTGAAAGATTATAGTTTGGAATGTAGATGTTTGGTTGAATATCTAGATTTGGGTGTTCCTTGTTTACAGCGCAATCGGCACTAATACTTGTTATATTGGTAAAAACCTTTCCAGTTCGATTCACAGCTTGAGTATTCAAATTATTAGTCAAATTTTGTGATTCGGAATTACCTAATCTATTAAATGCGCTAATAAATAGTAAAAAGTTAGAGAATAAAAGGAATAAAAGGATTAATAGAGCTAAAAATTTTCTATTTCTAATTAGTTTCATTTTTAGATTCCTCAAATATAAATTAAAAAAGATTTAATTTGAATAACAAATAAAAAATTGAGCTTTTAAAATTTTATTTTCTATTTAAGTAGAATATCGATTTATTTGAAGGAGACTTTAATTCTAATTCTTCTTAGGTATTGTATATAGTTTTTAAAGATATGGATAATTAACAAAATTATATTAAATTTCGTAATAAAATCGCGTGAAATACATGTGGTTAGTCTTATTGATATGGATTATTGTTATTTTTGTGTCTACAGCATTAATTAGTCAATACATCAAAATGCAAAATCGAGAGGATGTTGCTGTTGCTTTTTACATTTTATTCATTACAATGTCGCAAATTCTCGCAGCAAAAATTGGGGATTTCAGCGTAGCAGGTTATCAAATCACTGCTCCAGTTGCAGTTCTTATATTTCCCTTCACTTTTCAAATAACTGATATGGTTAACGAGAATTTTGGGCAGAGAAGGACTCATAGAATGATTTTTATAGCTTTTATTACTCAAATCCTAATGTCATTATTTATTTGGTTTAGTATTGAAGTTCCTGCTGCTCCATTTTGGGGTTTTGATTGGGGAAGTAACCCTATTGAAGCTCAGCAATTCTGGTTTAACTTTTTAGGATCAACTATTAGAATTACTATAGCATCGTGGATATCCTTTTTCATTACTGAAAACTTGGATGCAATTTTATACGCAAAGCTCAAAAAATGGACAAAAGATAAGAATCTTTGGATAAGGAATGTGTTTAGCGATATTCCTACTTTAGCTTTAGATAGTGTGATCTTCATTAGTATAGCGTTTGGAGGTGAATTCCCAATTAGCGTTATATTGTTAATGATTTGGGGGCAATTACTCACCAAGTGGTTCTTTGGAGTCATTGACACCCCTTTTATGTACATCTCGCGCTGGATAATTAGCGGGAAGATAAATTTACTAGGAAACTTATTTTCTGTAAAAGAAGATCGCTAAAAATTTTTTTTTAGGAATCATAAAATAGAAATAAAAAAAAAAGTAATTAAATTTATTTTCTCTTTTTCATTATAACGAAGATTAGAACTACTGTCATACCCATAGAAATGCCCAATAAGACAGATAGCTCAAATCCAGGAATTGCTGCTGCCGTAGGTAGTTCTACAGAAAACTCATAAATGACGGTACTATTAGCTTCTATCTTATATCCTATCCATGCTCCAAATGTACCATCCCATGTCCAAGTTTCAGTACAATTATGATAATAGGTAAAGAAAGCCAAAGTGGGTAGAATTCCAGAATCTCCTAAAACGGCATTATGTACTACTGTATTTCCTATATTTTGCCATTTTGGCTCCCATACTATCGCACCTAGATATTGAGCAACAGAAGTAGGTAGTTGGGCAAAATAAGCAGCTCCATTCTGAATAGTGACATCCATACCTAAGCCAAACCAGAAAAACTGAACAATTTGAGTAAGATTAATCGGATTATACAATGAAGTAACTAAATCACCTGTGGTATCTGGAGTAGAGGCAAACGAACCTAATGTCCATCCCCAGTTACTGGTATTATATTGTGTTGCATCATAAATTCCTAAACCATAAAATGTTAGGTCAAGTTTATAGGTAAAGTTGACATCAGTTACAAGTGATTTTCTCTTAGCTCCTACTTGTAAGGCTCCTGCTCCAAAAGCAGTTTCCAATACAGATATATATGTTGGATCTCCAAAAACTACTTTCCGACTC
>JBHLLM010000004.1:0-20709 GCA_048885575.1 Candidatus Hermodarchaeota archaeon | reverse complement strand
ACAATTGCCCTACCAGAACTGGCACCAATATCAAATGCTAAAAATTGTTTGAAAATTTTTTTCACCTAGAATAACTCTAGAATGGCCTAATAAAAAAACTAATTAAAATTATGAATGGGAGAATATAGATATATTTTGTTGAAAAATGCCTGAAAACTATGTAATATTTAATTTAGGTCCAGATAATTGCGAATTTCTCCTCTAAAATTAATCATTAGATTGATTTTTATTTTATCCTTATTTTTTCTTCTTATGATAAAGGAAGATATTAACTGGTCTCCAATAGAAGGCGAGATAATGACTAGATGGGCAAAAAATGTTAATCCTGATTTACCCCATCCAGAATATCCACGACCCCAAATGAAACGTGGTGAATGGTTGAACTTAAATGGTTTATGGGACTACGCTATTTGTCGAAAAGATCGGCAACAGATTAATTCTTACGATGGTAAGATTCTTGTTCCCTTTCCTCTCGAATCAGCTTTATCTGGCGTAAAAAAGAAGCTAAAACCTAATCAAAAGTTACTTTATAGGCGAGGCTTTAGAATTCCTAAACACTGGAAAAATAAAAAAATAATTTTACATTTTGGAGCTGTTGATTGGGAAGCAAGAGTTTTTATAAACCGCAAAGAGATAGGCAAACATCAAGGAGGTTATACACCTTTTAGTTATGAGATTTCAGAATATTTAAAATATGATGATGAGAATGAACTCTTTGTAGAAGTCTGGGATCCGACAGATAAGAATGGTTATGAGCGTGGGAAACAAACTTTGAACCCCAAATATTGTTGGTATACAGCTGTGTCAGGAATATGGCAGACAGTTTGGCTAGAACCTGTTTCTAGTACTTTTATTGAGAAATTTCGTCTCACTCCAGATATCGATAAAAAAATTTTAAACATTAATTTGATAATACACAATTTTCTTCCTGAATATCATTTAGAGGTAGAAATTAAGGGAGAATCATCAATTAAAAAGAAATTTACATCGTTATTTAATGAAATTGAAATAGATATTCCCTCTCCTACTTTATGGAGTCCTGATAATCCCTATCTATATGAATTGCGAATAAAAGTATCTAAAGAAAATCAAGTAATTGATGAAATTGAAAGTTATTTTGGAATGAGAAAAATCAGTTTGGGGAAAGAAATTGATAATATTAGACATATTGAATTGAATAATGAAGAAATTTTTCAGTATGGGACATTAGACCAAGGTTATTGGCCTGATGGATTGTATACTGCCCCCACTGATGAAGCATTGAGATATGACATAGAAATAACTAAAGATCTTGGATTCAACATGATAAGGAAACATGTAAAAGTTGAACCTGCTCGTTGGTATTATTACTGCGATAAACTTGGAATTTTGGTTTGGCAAGACATGCCTAATGGAGGTACAAGTAAAATTGCTCAACCGTTTGGAGGAGTTCAAGAGCGACATAATACTCGAGACCAATCGACTAAAAAATATTATTGTCAAGAACTTGAATCTATGGTTAATACTCTCTATAACTCACCATCGATCGTCACTTGGGTTCCATTTAATGAAGGATGGGGTCAATTCAATACAATAAAAGTATGGAAAAAACTAATGGAATTAGATAAATCACGATTAATAGATGTTGCTAGCGGATGGTTGGATTTTGGAGTAGGGGATATTTATGATATCCATACTTATCCTAATCCTGCAATACCTCCCATTGGTAAATTAAAGTCTCGCGCTGCGGTTGTGGGGGAATTTGGAGGTTTGGGTTTTGCCGTAAAAAGTCATATGTGGAATTTTAAAGAAAAATTTGTATACAGAGATTACATAGACCAAGAAAAACTTATGAGGAAGTATGAAAAGTTAATTTTAAAACTGAAAAGGTTAAAAAAAAAAGGAATTTCTGCTGCTATTTATACGCAAATAACTGATATTGAACAAGAAATTAATGGTTTACTCACTTATGATAGGGAATTTATAAAATTTGACAAAGAAAAGGTTAGAAAATTAAATTTAAACTTATATTAATTACAGTTTTACTTATCTAAAATTTGGTAAATATTCTTTTTGTATTTTCATCATCTCCTCAAATATATCTTCTGCCATTTCAAAACTTCCACAGTTCACATCCATTGCTAGACAGTTGATAGCTAAGTCTTTTGATTCTTGAATAATCGCTTCAACGCATAAATCTTGTATCGAGGCTTCAATTCGTAGAATTGCAGCAATATTGTTTGGAATTCTCCCTAGTTTGACGCCACGAATACCTTCTTTATTAATTATCCCTGAACATTCGATTATTAAATCTTGAGGGAGATTTTCAATAAGTCCATCGTTAGGAATATTTACTGCTATTTCATATGAATCGCTATCCTGGACTATTGCTTCGATTATGGGGATAGCTCTTTCTCCAGTTGAACCCCTCATTAGCATACCCTTCTTAGGATATTTTCCTTTCTTTAATCGGTTGTAATATCTCTTTAATTGGGCATTTCCGCCTTTATTTCCTTGTTCCATTCTACTAATCCAATCTGTTAAATCTTGAGCCGTTGTATAGTGAGAACCAAATTGTAAATATTCGCAAATGTGATTGTCTCCAGCATATGGAAACCATCCAAACCTTTTGTATATCTCAAAGGTAAGATCAGCATAATGGAACCTATCCCATTTGTCTTTAAAGTAGTCTAAACAGTTCGTATTAAAGATCGGCATTAAGTCTTCTCCAGTTTTTAAATCCTTTAAACCCATCAAAAATGCGAAGTGATTAAGACCTCCAGTGATTACTTGTAAGTCCTCTAAATCTGTATCTACTATATTTGATAAATGATGTGTTGTCAATAATGCGATTTGATGACAAATTCCGAACACTTTTAAAGCAGGTACAGCCCTTTTCAAAGCTAAACATATGCGAGACATAGGATTTGAATAATTAACGAAAAACGCATCGGGACAGATTCTTTCTACATCTTTTGCAATTTTTATAATCTCAGGAATTTGACGAGCACTATGAAAAAAGCCTCCTGGCCCCCCATTTTCTGCCATTCTTTCTGTTGATCCATGTTTTTGAGGGATTATGTTATCTTGCCATCGTAATTCAAATCTATCCCCATGTTCAGTTGAATTAATGACAAAATCTGCTCCCATTAGGGCTTTTTCTCTATTTGGTGTAGATTCTATATTGAATTTATTTCCTAGTTTTTTATTGTCTTCGGATAAAACTTCATATACCATTTGTAATTTTTCTTTATCTAAATCGACGAGCGAAATAGTAGAACCCACTAACACTTTACTTAAATTCAAATCTATAAAGGTTGTTGGTCCAAAAGCAGCACTCCCAGCACCAATTAAAACAATTTTTTTATCCATAAATTGTGAAATCTCTTACAAAAATTAAACCTACTGCTCCTATAATCTACAAATTTGTCATTTATCCTCAACTATTAATATTTTTGTGAATTTACTCATATTATGGGGAATCTCATAAAACTTGGGATCGTAGGTTTTGGACTTTATTCAATTGGTCTTATATTTGAAATAGATAACCATCCTTTACTAAAGGGGCGATCTAAATTGGTTGCTGGTTTTGATCCAAATCCAGATGTTAATGAAATGCTTAAAAAAAGGATTGGAATTAAAAGAGCAGAATCATTTGAGGACCTATTAGATACTAAAGATCTTGACGCTATTATTATAACTAGCCCGCCACAGTATCATGCAGATCAAGCTATTGCTGCATTGGAATCTAATCTACATGTTTTTTCAGAGATACCCATGGCTATTCGCGAGGAAGACATTAATAGGATTATTAACGCTGAAGAGACATCAGATAAAATATATCAACTTGGAGAAAATTATTGCTTCAGTCCTGAGGTATTATATGCTGCTCAACTCGTATCGACTGGTAAAATTGGGGAACCAGTTTATGCTGAATCGGAATATCTGCATGATGTTACCTATAGATGGAGAGAGAGGGGTTTTGGAGATATTGATACTCCTCGTGTTGACTCTTGGTATCAATTGTTTGATCCATTGATGTATGCTCACTCAATTGGTCCTGCTCAGGTCGCACTGGGTGGTATTAAGAACCCAATGCCCTTTTGTGAAGTGACTAGTTTTGCTAACGATATTGGAGGGTATCAAGGAGATCCGATATGTAAACCAGCAAAAGCTTTTCAAGTTGCGTTATTTCGAACGGAAACTACTGCTATTGCTAAATGCGCTAATGCATATATTTTTGCTCGAGAACCCTCAAGAATTTCGATTCAAGTCGTAGGTCGTTATGGTACTTATGAATGTTATCAAGTAGGTAAACCCGGGAGACTATTTATAGCTGATGGACATAAGATTAATAAAATCCAACATAGAAAGGGAAAAGCTGAAACAATTGATCAGAAGGTCCTGTCTAGCGTAACTCCAACTGTGGAAGGACTATTTTATGGTGCTTGTACTCGTATTCTAGATGATTGGTTTCAAGCCATAGAAAAAGAAGGTAAATCTTCAATACACGCTAAAGTAGCAGCTAATTTCTGCATGTCGGGGATACAAGCCTCTAAATCTGCTCATGATGGTGGAAAACCTAAAAAAATAAAAATTTATAATAATTAGAAAGAGTTCTTTCTATTCTAAAGGTGGAATTTTTGTAAATATTGAATTAAAATCTCCTTTCTCTTTTGAGTATCCTTTGATTCTGAATGTATAGGAGTAAACCTTATCACCAAATAATTTATATTTCTTGTGAATCATAGCCATTGCTGGGATGTCTCCTCCAACTCCTTGTTGTTTATAATCAATGTTTAAAGTATTAAAATCGCGTTTAGGTAAGTCGTAAGTATGTTTTGCTCTTTCTAAATCTTCTAATGAGTATGGCCACACGCTAATACTCAGATGAGTACCACCTATATCTGATACAAAAAGTCCTATGTCTTCCTCATTTGTTAGAGCAGCCCATCTCACATCCGTTCTATTACCATTTTCCTGTGGTTTTATGTAATTATGAATTAAATCATTTACTTTTCCTGAATAAATTCCTATAGCCCCACCTGTTTTGCGATCCAGCATAGTTTCATGAGGTCCCCTCCCAAACCAAGTCAACTTATCAAACCTATTTGAGATAGTCATTTGCATCCCAAAACGACCCATATTTATCGAAGGTTTGATCGAACTTTTAATAACTATACTACCATCTCCATATATAGTATATATGATAGACATGTCTTGTTCAGAATTATCAATAATAAAAAATACAGACACTTTGATGGTAGTAGGATTGATTCTTTCATTAACTATATTTCTTATAGTTCGATTTTTACTCGTGTTTTTCCAACTAAAATCAAAACTGGGATTTGTTCCATTCAAGCCATCCAAATCTTGAGTTAAGCCCAGATCGTTATCTGTGAGAGCTCTCCAAAAATTAGGGATTAGTGGAGTATTTATTAGCTCTATTTTCCTATAAATATAAGATTCTAAAACACCTGTCTTTTTGCCAATTTTTAATTTAAAATCATTTCCCTTGATTTTATAAGACTCTTCTAAATCTTCAAAGTTTATCTCTGGTAAATCTTCTAACGCATACTCTTCTTTTACTAGATTATATGGAATTAAAAATTGATCCCATGCAAGAACATGACCTTTATCTGCCCAAAGTACAACATTTTTTAGATAGGAAATAATTTTGAGGTGGTACTCTATATTCGGTTCCAGATCTGGTTTTTTAAATGGAACGAAGAATTCTTTTTGTTCTCCAGGGTCAACTTCTATATTATTAATTGTACCCTTTTGAATTATATCTCCATTCGCAGTAAGTTCCCATTTGAAACCAATATTTTCTAACGTACTAAAATCGAATTTGTTATGTATTAATAACTTTCCCTCAATTAGATTTGAAGGATACATCTTAATGTTTTGATAAACTTTTTTAACCTCAAATAACGCAGGATTAGGTTTGCGATCTGGCAATACTAAGCCATTAATGCAATAATTACCATCATTTGGTTCATCACCATAATCCCCTCCATATGCCCAAAATTCCTCCCCTATATCGTTTTTTTTCCGTAATCCCTGGTCTATAAAATCCCAAATAAACCCCCCAATGGCGTTCGGATATTTTTCAAACACATCCATATATTCTTGAAAATTTCCTAAACTATTACCCATTGCGTGAGCATACTCACATAAAAGCCAGGGCCTAATCCCACGATTTTTAGCAGGCCTTTTCTTTAGATTTCTTTCAAGTTGTTTAGGTGATAAATACATGTAGCTTATAATGTCAACTATTTCTTGGTTATAATCACCTTCGTAATGAATGGGTCTTGTAGTATCGATTTTTAGTGTTTTCTCTTTCATGATTTTGAAATTCTCCCCCATCCCTGCCTCATTTCCCAAAGACCATATTACCACACTTGGGTGGTTTTTGTCGCGCTCTACCATGCTTAGCATTCGATCAACACACGCTTCCGTCCACTCAGGAAGACTTGCTGGAAGAATTGTCCTTAATCCATGAGATTCTAAATTGCATTCATCAATTACATAAATACCATATTGGTCGCATAAATCGTACCATTTCGGGTGATTTGGATAGTGACTTGTTCTAACAGCGTTAATATTGTTTTGTTTCATTAATACTATATCTTCAACCATTCTACTATATGGAACAGCGCGTCCGTGGTCTGGATCGTGCTCATGTCTGTTAACTCCCTTGAAAATAATGGATTTTCCATTGATTAGAAAGTTACCCTTATCATTGATTTCGATTTTTCTAAAACCAATTTTACAATGCTCTACCTCTATTGTTTGGTTATTCGAATTTTTAAGTTTAAGAATTAAATCATATAGATAAGGAGTTTCTCCTGTCCATTTCTTCGGATTTTTGATATTAGACTTTAACTCCATCTGAAGTTGAGAGTTTGATTTGATTGTAAAAGTTTCACTCATAAGAATCTCAGATTCAACATAGTGTTGATCCTGATTAAGTAATGATATCTCCACAGAGTTCTGTTTGGAATCCTGTTTCCCATAATTACGAAGTTTAAGTTTAATTTTTAATATAGCATCTTTATAATTATCATCTAAATTACTAAAAGCAAAGAAATCTTGAATGTGAATTCTAGGAGTTGAATATAAATAAACATCTCTAAAAATACCGCTAAATCTCCACATATCTTGATCTTCTAAATAAGAACCATCTGACCAACGATAAACCTCGACAGCAAGAATATTATCTCTTTCCTTGAGATATTTTGTAATATTAAACTCTGCAGGAGTCATGCTACCTTGACTATATCCAACTTTTTTTCCATTAATCCAGATGTAAAAAGCAGATTTTACTCCTGCGAAGTGAATAAAAATTTCTCGACCTTTCCAACTTGTGGGTATATTAAAATCTCTTCTATACGAACCAACAGGATTGTAATTGTGGTCAATTTTTGGAATTTCTTTTGTGTTAATGCTATAAGGATACTCGACATTGGTATAAATAGGTATACCATATCCTCTCATCTGCCAATTACTTGGAACATCAATTACATCCCAGTTATCAACATCAAAATCTTCTTTATAGAAGTCAATTGGCCTCTCAGAAGGCTTTTTTACCCAGTTAAATTTCCATTCTCCATTGAGAGAGACTTTATTTTTAGATTTTTTCTCGCCCTTCAATGCTTCTTCAATGGTATCGTAAGGAATTAAAGTATTATGTGCGGGTTCCTTATTTCTGCCAATTACTCTATAATTTTCCCAATCTGGAATCTCATTCGAATTCATAATTTCTCTTGATTTTTAAATTGTTAATTTCATTGTATCCGGTATTTTAATCGCTATTACTTCACCACTAGCGCATAATTCTTTGTTTGCTGACAAATCCACTTCTACAATTACTTTTTTATCCTTGATCTCTTTAACCTTTCCGCGTAATTCTAGTGTACTATCAATAGGTGTAGGTTTTAAATAATTAACTTGTATAGAAGCAGTAACAAATCGCAATTCAGGTTCTGTACCCATATCACGCCCCTCAGCATGGTAAGCTGCAGCGGCGGCTGTTCCCGTCCCGTGGCAATCAATTATGGATGCAATTAATCCACCATAAACAAATCCTGGAAATGCAGTATGATATGCTCTAGGTTTAAACGAGGCATAACTCTCTTTTCCGTCCCAATAACTTTTAATTTTCAAACCTACTTCATTTAATCTGCCGCATCCATAACAATGTGCCATTGGATCAGAATAATAATCTTGAATAGCCATTTTTTCATTCATAATGAAAATCATTAAATTATGAGTATTTTATCTGTTAAAATTGTTCTGTAGAAAAAGATTTTACGATTTCAAGAATATAAAATCTCAGTGTTTATCTTCGATTATATTTATTTCAAAACAAGACAGAAATGATATTATTAACTTTTTTTTATTTTTTTAAATAAGATTATTCAATGAAGAGAAAATAATATCAATTATGAGAATAATATATTTTGACATTGATACTCTTAGACCTGACCATTTAGGATGCTACGGGTATCATCGCAATACTTCGCCTAATATAGATAAAATTGCAGAAGAAGGTTCAATATTTACTAATTGTTACACTTCAGATGCCCCTTGTTTACCTTCAAGAGCCTCACTTTTTACGGGTAGATTTGGAATTCATACGGGAGTAGTTGGTCACGGCGGAACGGCAGCAGATATGCGATTGACTGGTAAAGAACGAGGATTTGAGGATAATTATTTAAAAAATAATTGGATTGGGATCCTTAGAAAAGCTAAATATTACACGGTATCCATATCACCCTTTGCAGAAAGACATTCAGCATTTTGGTTCTGCTCCGGATGGAATGAAATGTATAATCCCGGTAAAACTGGTCTTGAGATTGCTGACGATATTTTACCTTACGCAAAAAGATGGCTAGAAGACAACGGAAAGCAAGATAATTGGTTTTTACATTTAAATCTATGGGATACACATACCCCTTACAGAACTCCAGTATCATTCGAGCCTTCCTTTGAAAATGATCCTACCCCCTCTTGGATAACAGAAGATATCCTTAAAGAACTCAGAAATAGGGATGTTCCTGGAATAACAAACGCTCTAGAGGATTTTGATAATGTGAAACTCATTAATTTCTTCAAAATTATGCATGATATCCCCAAAATAGAAAATCTTGATGACTTCAAATCATGGATAAATGGATATGATGTTGGAATAAGATATGCGGATAATTTTGTTGGCATAATCATCAAATTAGTTCAAAACTTGGGGATTTATGAAGATACTCTTATCATAATTAGTTCTGATCATGGTGAAAATCAGGGAGAACTTCAAGTTTTTGGAGATCACGCAACAGCTTGTCATATTGTCAATCGAGTACCAATGATTATAAAATGGCCCAAGAAAAAATGGAAGAACCGGTATGATTCCCTACTATATGCTACAGATATTGCTGCTACCATAATTGAAGGAGTTGGAAAAGAAGTTCCTAAATTTTGGGATGGGAAAAGTATATATAAAGAAATTGAAAAAGGTGAGGAATTTGGGAGAAAATTTCTCGTGATTAGCCAAAACGCATGGACTTGCCAGCGTGCTGTAAGATTTGGAAATTGGACTTTAATACGAACATATCATACAGGATTAATAAAATATCCAGAGATAATGCTTTATGATTTCGAAAATGATTTTCATATGACTAATAATCTTGCAGGGGAGAGGCCTGAAATTGTAGGAAAAGGTTTACAACTTCTTGACGAATGGTATACACAGATGATGAAATCTTCTCCCTTTCCTAAAGATCCTATGTGGACCGTTTTAGAGGAAGGTGGGCCTTTTCATGCAAGAGAAAGGATAATTACTTATCTTAAAAGAACAAAACGATCTGATCGAGAAGAAATTGTTAACGCTATTCGAAAATTAGAGGAAAATGAAAAATTGAAGCTAATATAAAAACAAAGGTGATGAAGCTTACCATCTAACTTCACTCAAGATGTAATTAAGATAATAAAAAATATTCCTGTTGGGAAAGTACTTACTTATGGTAAAATTGCAAAGTTAGCTGGAAATCCTAGAGCTGCTAGACAAGTTTCATGGTTGTTACATTCTTCTACAAAAAAGTATAATTTACCATGGCATCGTGTTATTAACTCACAAGGAAATATAGCATTAAAATCGCAAGACAGTAAAGATTATCAAAAATTATTGCTTGAAAAAGAAGGTATTGAAATTGGGGAGAACAATAAAATCAATCTTAAAAAATATCTATGGGAAATTGATTCTATTTTAAACATTTAAGGAAATATCAATTTATAAAAAATTAAAAAAAAATTATTAAGATAAGAGACTTTTAATGAAATTATGAGAAAAGAAGATTTAATAAAACCCTCAGAATCTGTTTTTTCACAAGAACTTGGACTTATGAATAACGATAATTCTAGGATAAATGAAACTCGAACTTTGAAAACTGGCACTACCACAGTTGGATTAGTGTGTAAAGACGCAGTTATCTTAGGAGCCGATAAGAGAGCTTCCATGAGCTATTTTGTTGCGAGCAAAACAGCAGAAAAACTGCATATGATCCAAGAACATTTATACATGACGATAGCTGGTGGTGTTGCGGATGCAATGTATTTAGTTGATGTGTTAAAAGCTGAAACTGCTTTATATCAGTTAAAAGAAGAGAAACCTATCAGAGTGAAAAGTGCTGGAAAATTGTTATCTAACATTTTATACCAGAATAAAATGTATCCTTTTGAAGTAGGGCTCATACTCGGAGGCGTGACAGAAGAAGAAGGTCCTGTCCTTTTGGATGTTGGGGCTTATGGTTCAATTTTACCCGAAAAGTTTGTAAGTATTGGTAGCGGTCAAAATTTTTCATATGGAGTGCTTGAGGCTAAATATAAAGATAATCTGACAATTAAAGAAGGAAAAGAGATTATAATTAAAGCTATTACCTCGTCCATAATTCGAGACATGGCAAGTGGGAATGGAATTGACATTGTAATTGTTAAAAAAGATAGTCCAGCAGAAAAAGAATTCATTTCCATTAAAGAATAAATAATTCTCTATTTTTACTCTACTTGATCTTTTATATTTTCTCCTCTAAATATTTAAATTTTGCGTTAGTTCTGTTGCGATTTAGAAACCTTTAATAATAATACCATATCTTTAAAAATAAAAATTATATTATTTTAGATAATAAAATCAACACTTTAAACAACTTCGAATATACTTTTACTCCTTGTCAAAAAAAATTTCAAAAAAGAGCGTGGAGCCTATGACTTACAATATAATTGTGGACCTTTCGCACAAAGAAAGTATCGAGGAATTTCCGGATTTTACATTAGGGGATGACGATTTAGAAGTCGAATACATTGATAAGAATGAAGGTCCTATCGATTACGATTTACTCGAAGATTATGATATTTTATTTATTGGTAATGTTCAACAAACCATGGATGGGAAGGAAGACAAATTTTCTAAGGACGAGCTACTAGCAATCAAACGTTATGTAGGAGAAGGTGGAGGACTTTTTTTAACTACAGGTGATGGAGGCGATAGAGACATCCCAATGAAATTGGGATCTATTAGAGTTTTATATAAGATGACAGGGGTTAAAAGATTCTGGAATGGATTAATTCAAGAGGCCCCATCGCACTTTTTAGTAAATAAACAAAATATCCTTGTGACCGAATTATTTAATCACCCTATAACTGAAGGAATTACGGAAGTTGTTCTTCCTAACTGTACTTTCTTTACTATTACGGAGGAAGATGTTGAAGATATTATTGTTACTTCAGAAAAAGCAGAATTTAAGTACTTCATTGATGATGATATAGGGGCAATTGGAACGGTACCAGTGTGTGTCGTGAGCGAATTTTTCAGTGGGAGATGTGTCACTATTGGCTCGTCTGATTGGTTGATTGAAGATGACTTTGGATTAGACGCTGGGGATAATATTTCCTTTTTAACAAATATCATCAAATGGTTGAGTTTTGAAACCTAGCTTTTTTTTTCTAATATATACACCATTTCAAGCAGAATTGTTATAAAAACTGAAGGATATATATTAATCATGGTTTTTAGAATTCTTCGACCAGACTCAGCTTCGGTTTGGAACAACGAGGAACTTCGTAGACGATTTACGAGGTATCGAAGTATCATTGACGATAAAGATTTTGCTAGATACATTATCGCTAAAAGCATAAGTTGTGAAATAAATTCCAATGATAGTATTGAAGACTTAGAAAAATTGCTAGAATTGAAATCACAAGAATTTAAAGAGCTGCTAAAGAAACCAACTCAGGACATTAAAAATCGAACTCTGGTTTCTAAAAATTATATCCATTTGGCTGAAACATTAGCACTTAAATACCTTGAAGACTGTATGTTTTGCGAAAGGCAATGCTCGGTTAATAGAATTGACGGCGAAAAGGGCTTTTGTCTTATATCTAAGGACTCATTTATTTCTTCTGCTTTTCTCCATATGGGAGAGGAAGCGCCGTTAATCCCAAGTGGCACTATTTTTTTCCAAGGATGCAATTTTGGGTGTGTTTTCTGTCAAAACTACGATATTTCACAAAAATGGAAGGGACGGAGTAAAATTGAAGATGTTGCTCAAAAAGTTGATGTGAAACAATTAGCAGCTCTAGCTGACAGATTAGTTGGGAAAGGTGCTATTAATATTAACTATGTAGGAGGTGATCCTATCCCAAATATACATACTATCATTGGTAGTTTACAGTATCAAACATCAAACATTACTCAACTATGGAATTCGAATTTTTATCTCTCAGACAAGGCTTTATCTCTTATTATAAATCTTATGGATTTCTGGCTACCTGACTTCAAATATGGAAATAATGAATGCGGAAAGAAATACTCTGGAATTGATAACTACTTCGATATTATTTCAAGAAATCATAAAAGAATCCATGATGAGGGAAGTGGTGAGATTATAATTCGACACCTTATCATGCCCAATCATATAGAATGTTGCTCTAAACCAATATTAGACTATATCGCTAAAGAGCTTCCAAAGGCTGTGGTTAATTTGATGAAACAATTCCACCCTGAGTATTTAGCACATAAATATAAAGAAATAAACAGAAGACCCTCTATAGAAGAAATTCACGAAGTTAAGAATTATGCCGATAATTTAGGGATTTTTTACGAGCCAGTCTCCTAAATTTAGAAAAAATAATAAGTAATGGAAAATTCCCAAACCATAGAAACTTACACTTAACTTACACAATTTTATGGTATTTGCAATGAATTTAGAAGATGTAAAAGGGCTTGGCAAAAAGCAAGAAGTATTAATGGAAGCTGGGATTGATTCTGTTGAGAAATTAGCAAATGCGAATGCAGATGAATTAACACAACTTAAAGGTATTGGAAAAGCTAGTGCTGAAAAGTTCATAAATAATGCTAAAGATTTATTAGGTGAATCAAGAGAACAAATTTCAGAAGAGAGCCAAACTACAGTTGATAAATCATCTGAAGTCGAAGATGAAGATAAAAGAAAACAAGAAGAAGCCAAGGAATTGGAAGAAAAGAAAAAGAGATTGGCTGGAAAAAAAGCTGAAGAAGGAGATTTTGTACTCTTAAAAATGACTGCGAGAACTCAAAAGGGAAAAATATTTAGAGTCTCTTCTGAGGAAGATGCTAAAAAAGCGGGGATTTATGAAGAGGAAAAAGCTAAACAAGGCTATTATACCCCCGAATTTGTAATTGTAGGAAAACCTGGCTTTTTGAACGAAGGATTAACCGAAACCTTAAGAGATATGAATTTTTTTGAAAAGAAGTCAGTAAGAATTCCACCAACTAAAGCATTTGGTAAAAGAGATCCTCAAAAAATTGAAAGATTAGGTATAGCAAAATTTCGAAAATTAAATGATGGCAAAAATCCCGAATATGGTCAAGATTTTACCAATAAAAAAGGTCAGAGAGGGGTAGTGACTAATATCATTCAAGGAAAGGTGGTTATTGATTATAATCACCCATTAGCAGGTCAATCAATAGATTATAATCTTGAAATTATTGATAAAATAGAGGAATTTAATGAAAAAATCGAATATTTCATGATTTCGAAGGGAATTCCTAAGGAAAGTGCTAATGAGTTTATAATTAATCGTTTGAAAGATAAAACTCTTGAAATTACTATTCCTAAAATGTTTTTGTTCCAAAACTTAACCTATCTGAAGTTCGGACTTGCAATGGACTTACAAACCCACATGAGCGACGAAGTAGAAGATGTTAAATTTATTGAAGTTTATGAGAAGATGCCAATTCCACAAACGCCAGCAGAATCAGTCATGCAAAAAGTAGATGAATACAATAAAGAGCATGATCACGATATAGAAGAAAGTGAATAATGAAGCTTTCCTCTATATTAACAAATATTATTCAATTTCCTTATTTCTTTATATTTCTGTAATATTAAATTACAAATTTTCGCAGTAGGATCAGTTTTATGTTTCCAATTTGAAAACTCGGGAAAAGTACCTGCATCGACCACATATAACTCGTTTGTTGCTTTCTCTCTTACAAGATCTAGATGACCAAATAAAAGGTTATATTGCATTTTCCATTTTCTCAGATATTCTTCGATTTCCTCATCAGATTTGATTAATTTCATTTTACTATGTTCATTCGTAAATGGTTTTTTTTCGCAGATACAGAACTCATTTTCAATAAAATATGCTAAATAATGGTTTCCATCAATATAACTTTCTAAATAGAGGGGTTCCTCAGAATTGGAATTTAAATCTTTAATTGAATTATGAATTTTGACTCCGTTACTTCCGGAGCCAAAAATTGGTTTGGAAATAAGGGGGAAATGAGAAGATCGTAATTGATTTTTAAAAGTATTGATTGAACCCATATATACTTTGGGAACTAAAAGTCCAGTTTTTTTTATAGCAAAATAAGATTCAATTCGATTCTTATGGATATAGCTGATATTTGTGTTAGGGATAACAGATACCTTATTACTCTTTAGATAATAACCCGCATATATATAAAGCAGATGCTTTGATTTTAATATGTAAAAATCATTTACCAGGAGTGATTTATTAATACTCAAGTTAGCCGCAGTGAAAATGCTTACCTGATGTCCATTACTCTCAAGATATTTTTTAATTTTACCGCTAAATTTTCCAGTTCTTTTAGATAAAATTCCTATTTTCATATTATTTTATAATTTCAGCGTTTAGCTTGTTTAATTAAATAATCTGCTACTATTTTTGGACCATTTTTAATATAATTAAAATTAGGCGAAGAATTTATATCTGTCAAATAATAGAGCCCCTCTTTTGATCTTAGAAAATCCATCGAACTTATCTTTAATCCTATCGCTTCTGTAGCTTTATAAGCTATTTCGGTTAATTCGATATTCTTTTCAATTTCGATCCTAGATTTCATTTTTTCGGGATTTACTAAAACGGGTATCTGTTTGAAATAAAATATTTCATCCCCAATCATATACACTTTATACTCCCATTTACTTTTAATGAAATCTTGAAAATATACATGACTATATTTTGGATTTGTACCACTGGTTTCATTAATAGCACGCATATCGGAAACTTTTAATAACCCTCCTTTTTTCTGAATTTGAGGACTAAAAGCATAGTTTTTTTGATCAATAATATTCTTCATAATATATTCTTTGTAAGAAGGTGGAAATCCTATGGGATTCAAAGTAAAATCTGGGATAC
The DNA here is from genome assembly GCA_048885575.1 of Candidatus Hermodarchaeota archaeon. GTDB lineage: Archaea > Asgardarchaeota > Lokiarchaeia > Sigyniarchaeales > SOKP01 > SOKP01. The sequence goes on along the minus strand of JBHLLM010000004.1, from coordinate 5,034 downwards.
GGATTCCAGCCTTTCTTAAAAAAACACTATTTAAAAACCTATTAAAAGCGAGTGAAATACTGGCAGAAGAATTTATCACAGGGATATTGGTTTCTTTTTCAATTAATTTAATCAGATTTAATACTAATTCTCCTTTAGCTTTAACAAAAAATATATTTTCATCAAAAAAGAAATTTGTAAAATCTAAAAAATATTCTTCTTCGATGTAAATTGATAAATCAGCGACATTCTTGCAGTATTTTAAAAATTCGTTTGATTTTTTTTCTAAGTGATATTTGTCAGTAATAAAACCAATTTTTATCAAAACTTCACCTTAATGTAAAGTAATGGATAAAAAGCTAATATTATTTATTAATGATTAGTATAATGCTAAGTTTATTTTAAGTATGTGTTAATAAATTTTCTTCTAAATACTTAATTTTGTTCCATATTGCTCGAAAATTGAAAGAATCAATACATTTATATATTTTAATTTGTTCTTAAGAAATCAAATTGACTGGGTTTTTTTATTGGCTAATAATATAAAAAGGAAGTATATTGGAGCCATTTGTAATAGGGATCTCGATGTAATGGAAAATATCGAGAAATTCTTATTAAAGAATTACAACATTGCTATAGTTAATTTAATAAAAAATGGAATTGAATCCTTTAGCGAAAAAACTCTAGAAAAAAAATTGAAAAAATATCCAATCTCTTTTTTAATAGTTAAACTTACAACTCAGCAAGGTAACAAAAGAATTTACAGAATTATTAATGAAGTTTGCCCAGATATTCCAATATTAAACGATTTGAAGGCAGTTCAAATTTGTGAGAGCAGAAATGATACTTTTTCTAGTATTAAAAATAATAGTAAAAAACATTACATTCCAAGATTTTTTAGTTCTAAAATTGATGCTTTACAAGCTTCTCGCAGAAATATTGATCTTATCTTAAAACTGGATGCTCACAATATCCCTGAATTACCAAAAAACGATAGAATCATTGGTATTGCTAAAAATCCAGCAGAAATAAGCAAGTTAATTCAAAAATATGATGAAATTCCTCTATTTTTTCAAGAATATTTAGGAGAACACGATATTTTATATAAAGTCTATGTCATAGGTAATTGGGTCGTTTCGATCACATCGCATAACCGTTTACAACAAATTTCTGATTTATCCCCTTTGGATCTTATACATATTCGAGTTCCAGTGGATGAAGAATTTAAAAGGCGGATTATTCGACTAGGTCGAAAACTTGGAATGTCCGTTTTTGGACTAGATTATATTTTAACTGATAAGGGTCCATGCATAGTAGATATTAACGATTTCCCGAGTTTTAATAGCATTCCAGAAGGAGTAAGTTTGATATCAGATTATATTTATAATCTTATAAATATGAGAGAAATTTATCAAAAAGCCTTCCTTAAAGCTAAGAGTTAATTAAAATAGTAACAATAAATATAATCTTTTTGAACTAGTACATCAAGATCATTCTTATTTAATTTTCTTTCTTTTCATCATTTCCATTAATTCAATAACCGTTCCAAATACGTTTACAGTATCCATGTATGCATATTTCAGTCTTGGTGGAAATATGCCAGATTGCACTACATCTATTCCTTCTTCTTGAAATTTATCAATATATTTTTGTAAATCTTCAACAAAAACTCCAAAATGGTGGATTCCTTCTTTCTGAGAATCCACAAATTCTTTATATATACAATCGCCTTTAAGCCATTGAAAAACCTCAATTGATATAGATAAGCATCTACCTACTCCTATTTTTATAGAAAATTTCGTATCTCTACCCCTATATATAGCAGGATGATCTAAATCTTCAGAAAATTCAAATTTAGGCATTTTAAATAGCGATTCCATCATGTGTGCGTGTTTTTCGGGTTCTTGAAATATATAACAAATATGGTGGATCTTCAGATTTCTAAAATCTAATTCTAGATTAGTTTCCATTCCTAATCCCCTTTAAAGTATTAAACATAGTTATTATGAGATTATTAGAAGCTTTAGAATATAAACCTACTAGTATTATTTTTTTAATAGAAATCTCGTTTAAAATTGGGACAAAATTCAGTTTAGCAATGATACATTGGAATGCTATAAACCCATTTGAGGATATATTTATAATATAATATATTCTAATATTAATATCAAAACTTCAGAAGTGAATCATTTTATAAGTACCCTTAAAAACCCAAATCAAGCTGAAATTGAACACGCAATTGAGTTCAATCTTTATGAATTTTTTAGATCGATGGTACATAGCGATCTTAAAGATAATCTATATGAAGAGACTGAGGAGTTCTCCAGATTCTCAACTGGTATCTCATTTTTTTTCTTTAATGGGGTAATAGATAATCATATTTCCTCAGAAAATGCCATGAAAAAGATAAAGGAGAATATTACTTTCTTTAAAAAGAGACGAGTTCCCTTTCTTTGGGTACTTGGTCCATCAAGCACTCCTAAAAATATGGGAGAACTATTAATCAAAAATGGATTCATCATTGATAAACTTCAGGGGATGGCTTATAACCTAAAAATTTTGAACACAGAAAGAGAACTTTTAAATAAAACAGAGATAATAAAGGTTGAAAGTATGGATAATTTAAAAGTATGGAATGACATAATTTTAACGGGTTTTGAATTTCCAAAGGAAATACGTTCTGATTTTTTTTTCGAGGCTTTCTCATTTATACTTTTGAACAATAGAGCCTCTGCAAGTGCATTCTTAGCATATTATGATGGAAATCCTGTTGCTTCTTCATTAGTATTGTATAAAGCAGGTGTTGCAGGCATTCATATGGTTACTACATTAGAAGAAGCACGTGGTAATGGGATTGGTACTGCGATAACTCTTGCTCCCCTAAAGGAGGCTAAAAAATTAGGATATGAGACTGCAATTCTTCACTCAACTGAGATGGGTTTAAATATGTATAAACGGATGGGTTTTAAGGAATATTGCACGATAGAATTGTTTATATGGCAAACTGGATCGAAAGATTAATTTTTTCATTAAATTTTCATTTAATTTCAATTAGAAGGATTTTTTGGTCGAAATATTTATTGTTTTAAAATAATTAAGTTATTCTATGAAGCATAATCGATTAAGGTCAATTCGAGTAACACCTGAAAATGAAGCCTTTTTCTACGATTATATTAAAAATAACTTTGCTGAATACTTTTTTTTCCATGTTGATTATGCTCAATATCCGGAAATTACTCAAATATACATGGCTTTAGATTATGAAGACAAAATTCAAGGAATGGTCTTAATCTGGAAAGATCGCGAAATTCTATTGAGAGGTTCTATTGTAAGTCTTGAATTTTTATTAAATGGAAAGAATTATAGTCCAATATCAATTATTGGATTTGATATCCATAAAAAATTGATCTCAAAATTCTTTCCAGATTATAAAAAAGAAATTGCGTTGTATCGTATGTGTTTAAAAAAAGGAGATCAAAAGGATTTTGAGAAATACAAATTCCAAAAACTAAATGAATTTTATAGAGAAGAGATAACTTCATTAATGAGTATTGCTGATCCTATTTTCTGGGGTTCACGAAAACCAGAGGATATCTTGATTGATGAAAATAATACTTGGTATGGTATACTGAAAGAGAAAGACTTGATTTGTATAATTAATATATGGAAATATGAAAGTATAGGATATATAACGATCGTAGGGACTCATCCAGATTACTGGAACCAAGGTTACGCTAGTTCACTAATCTCATCAACTTTAAACGATTTATTTCGAGAAAAAGAACAATGCTTTATTATGGTGAGGGTGGCTAATGCTTCTGCAATCCATACATACAAGAAGTTAGGATTTTCGATTTGTAATACTCATTATTCTTATGAGCGAATTTAATATTTATATCAAAAATGGTGATTTTAGAGGTTATAAGCTCCTTCAAAAACTGATTAAATCTTTATAAGTTATTAATTAAAAATAAATAAAAAAATTACATACTATTCATCAAAGATACCTAAGAGGAATCCACTCAATGAGCGATAATAAAAGTCCTTCTCAGAGAGAGTAGAGATTATGGATGAATCAAACAACCTTTCAGGCTTTAGTACAGAAACTTTATTACACGAGATTGAATTCAACTTCTGGGAGACTTGGTCAAACTTCGGACTCGCACCAGGATGTGCACTTCACGATGAAGGTGATACGCTGTGGTTTGAGACTCCCATTCCAATTATTCCCTACAATGTAATCCTGAAGTTTCAAGTCAAAAAGAATATCAATAAAAAAATAGAAGAGATAATCAGTCGATTTATTAGTCGAAAAGTCTCGTTTCTATGGGTTGTACACCCTTCCTCATTACCTCTCGACATTGGTGATCGATTACAGAGCCGCGGGCTGCGATACATCGAAACAATCCCCTGTATGGCTCGAGACTTAGTAAATTTGCCACAAACATCTTCACTGCCTAATGATGTTGAAGTATACGAGGCAATTGAAGAAAGTGATGTCAATAAATTTCTTGAACTTACGGCATGGCGCTGGGGCGTACCTTCAGAATATCATCAAAAACTAAAATTAATTTTTAAGAGCTTCGATATCGGAAAACTAGACGCAAAAGCTCATATGTGGGTAGCATGGCGTAATGGAATTCCAATTGCGAAAGCGGGTTCATATTTTGGAGATGGATCTGTCGGTATCTATGGTGTAGTGACGAAACCAGAAGAACGCGGACAAGGTTTAGCTCGCATCTTGATGGTAGAAACTATGAAGGCTGCTAGAAAAGCTGGCCAGAAACTTGCCGTGCTTCATTCCTCGCCGTTGGCGGAGAATCTATATAAAAGACTCGGTTTTGCGACAATCACAAAATTTCATCTTTATGCTTCGGAAGTGACGTATTTGTAGTGATCAAATATTAATAAATTGGTTAAATTTCTTTATATGTTTTACATTTGGGTTCATAATTTTTATGAAATAAGACCTTTTAATTATTAAACTGGGATAATAAATGGAAGGATAGCAAGGATAATCGTAATTGCTGTGATTAATTTAGATAGGAATTTAGC
>JBHLLM010000003.1:0-21796 GCA_048885575.1 Candidatus Hermodarchaeota archaeon | reverse complement strand
AGAAAAAACGAAGGACCACACTTAGGACATGCCCTATGATTCCTTTCTAATTTTCCATCTTCAATCTTATAATATTTAGATGCGTTTGTCATTGATTTTCATTTTTTTTATTAATTATTTTAGTTTTTACTCGTATTCAAATAAATGCAAGTAAGATTCTTTTCTTTTCTTCAGTTTATAAACCTCTGATCGCTTATCTTTAGGTAAATTTCTTACTTGAATGTGGAAAGGCTCGTAGAATTGAAGTTCTTTGGCCTCCTCGTAAATATTTGCTAAGCCTATATCGTACGCACCACCAAAATGAGTGTGAATTTTTCTAACAATAGTTAATTTTTCATTAGCGTTCTTAAGTGCAGCAATTTTCTTTTTTACATCTAACCTATTTGGCGTGCTTTCGCTAAAATGATCGATTCGAAATTTAATTTCCGTTCGATCGATTAATGGGTTTTTATTTTCTTCTAAAATTTCAATAGTAAACGACATTTCGAACCTTTATACAACGATTTTTCTCAGTTAATCAGTTAATTTAAAGATAATTCTGAGTTATTAAAGATTAAAGAACAGTAAAAAATAAAATTTTGGTTTTTTGGAAGGAAAAAATGTCTGATTATAAAAATTATATTCTGAAAACAAGAATCATGATGATTATTGAAATATTGTTATTTGCTTTCACATTTTTTATCTTTCTAGTTTTAGAAAATATTGTTGTAGGAATTTATTATATATTTTTTATTCTAAGTTTATTTTTATGGGTTATTCTATTTATCCTAACTGTCATTCTTTATTATAAAGCAAAGAAGATTAAAAGAGATTGAAATAAGATGGATAGAAATTTAAAAATTCCTGAGGCTGAGAGACATAAGTTTTCTCAACCTTTGGGCAAATTATACGCTGGAACAAGAAAAGAGACCATAACCGAAATCGTAAATACATTAGATAATTATTTAAAAGCAGATTTTGAAATTAAAGTTTATTTAGTAGGAGATATTGTTACTCAAGATTTTTTATCAAATCCCTTCTTAAAAAAATTTATTAAGCTCTGCATTATTGACGAAAAGACTCAGAGAAATCATGTAAGTATCGAAACTGAAGATTTTTTTCAAGACATTATAGAATTTGAAAATCCTCAAGGAGGAATTCAAAAAAAAAGCTTTTCTCTTTTAAATGAAATTGTGAGTTCGGATAGAAGAATCCTTCTTAAAATAACCAAAGGTGAAGAAGATTTATTGGTTTTACCTTTAATTCTTAGTATTCCCCTTAGCGAAAGAATAAAAAGCTTAGTGTTTTATGGTCAACCACCAATAACGGATTCAAAAAGAAAGATTCCTGAAGGTATCGTTATGGTTGATGTCGAAAAAAGGATACAAAACACAGTAAAAAGATTTTTGGATATGATGAAATAATAATTACACCATATCTTCACAAATTAATTCAAGTTAGCGCACTCTTAGAGCATACTTACCGGGAAAATGAATTTTTAAATAATTTGCCATTTCTGAATTTTTAGGATCAATTATTATAACTTCGCCCGTATAATCATCACTAAGGCTATGAGTTTTACATTTTGGACAAATAGTTTGGCTTTTTGTTATTAAATGACAATTCTTACAGGCTTTTTCATTTTTTTTCATTGATAATTTTCACCAAATGTTGCTTCAATTGGTTTTTATTCCTCAATTTATTCTTCGTCTTTTACTGTAGCTTTTTTCGCTTCTTTACTGGCGTATTCTTCCTCGATATCAGCTTCAATCCATTCATATTTACCTAAAAACTTTTGACGCATTGTTAAACCTAACTTTCCACTCCGTCCAGTACCTAGTGAAACTGCTATCACTTTAGCTCTTACCTCATTATTCACTTCAAGTATTTTCCCAGTTTCTTTGCCAATGAATCGATTGCCAACTTGTTCGTATGAAATGTAATCATCACAAATCTGGGAGACATGAACTAACCCATCTAATGGACCAAGCCGGCAGAAAGCTCCGAAATCCACTAATTCAACTATATCACCTTCAACTACTTCTCCGAGATTTGGTTTGAAAGATAAGATGGTGAATTCAACTTGATGAAATGTGTTAGCATTTCCGGGAATAATGATTCCTGGACCTACATCAAGTATATCAACTATAGCAACAATGAAACCATAATCTCTCGTAATTATTCCTTCATATTCTTCGCTAAGAATAATTCTAGAGCTAGTTTTCTTGGGTTGGTCAAATAAGAAAGGGGGAATCTCTACCTTAGTTGAGAGTGAAAACAATTTAAAAATAATTATACACCAATTAAATGAATTAGTATTGACAAACTAAATTAAGCATAAAATTAATAATTTGTGTTTTTACCAAATATAAACTATTAAAGTTAGAGGATTATGGATATAATTAGTGAAATTAGATCAATTGGGCTATTTTTTCGCATGTTCTCCTACAATCTAACAGAATTAACCCGAGTCTAACATCTTTCGTAGTAGATACAGTCAAAACCGCATTTGGACCCGCTTGCATAACAAGGAGATACCCCTCGCTTCCCTTAATATATAATTGGTCAAAATCTCCTTTTCCCATCTCAATAATTGCTCTCTCGGATAAGGAAAGTAAAGCTGCAGTCATTGCAGCGATTCTTGTTTCATCAACACCTTGCGGAAGCGCAGATGCTATAGGAAGTCCTTCAGCAGATACAATAGCGGCAGATTTTACTTCTGGTATTGCTCCGAGTAATTTTTTCAAAAGGTCATCTAAGGTGTCGACAGACTCCATAATTGATACTTTCTCCTTCTTAATAATTAACTATTTTTATTAGATAAATATAATTTAATAAGAAGACATTAAGATATATTTTCACTTATAATTTAAATAATTTGGTACTATTTATTTGTTTTTTTTTATTCGTTATATATATAAAAATCTTTTATATTATATGTTTATTAAAGTTTATAATATGTGGATAAAGCTTTACATCTGGCTACAAGATTAAATAAAAGAATAATTAATTGATAATTAATTATAAAATTAAATAACAATCCAAGTTAATGTGCTTATCATGGATTATTGGGTATTGGTAGAAAGTCTTTACAACACTACTTTATCATTGTTTTTTTTTGTTTTAATGAGCTTGATGTATTATATTGGTATCAGGGGATATAGAGCAAAAAATAGGTATGGGGGAATTTCGTCAATGTTATGTGGAATTTGTTTCTTGATTTATGGGTATTACAACTCAATTAATGGATTAGGTTTTTTCAGTTATCCCTTTAATGGATTTATGGTATGGTGGATCGGTATGATTCTAATTCTTAATCTCATATTTACAACAATTATTCGAATTGACATAAAGAGAATGAAGAAAGAAGAGAAAAATGGAACTTTTGGAGCAGAACCTAAGAGAGAAAAATCTGTCTTAAGACGATACATTAGAAGGATGACTAAAGAAGATCCTTACTGTGAAGACATCTCCTTTAGAATGGAAGTGATTAGAAAAAGTTTTCACTTGACAGGTTTTTTGCTATTAATCGCGTATTACGGAATTTTTACGATACCCCCCATTGTATCGCTGATAAATGATTCACTTATCATAGTACTCCAAGGGGTTGAACCTTCGTACAATTTCTTTTGGGGACCTTTTCCCTATCCTTTTGAAATAGGAGATCCCCAAGCTATTGTCGAACTAACCATGTTCGCTTTGATTGGGACTTTAGTATTTGCAATAATATCCGATATAATTCGCATCGTATGGGGTCCAGAATATTCTTTTTTTAATTTCTTAACAAAATCAATGCTTAGAAATAAAGAAAAAAATGCTGCGGGGCCTCAAATCTACATAATTACGGGATTTATTTTCTCTTACATGCTCTATATGGCAAAGGTTATTCCCGATGTGCGCGTATTTTTTGCGGGAATCCTTATAGCTTGTCTTTCAGACGCATCTGCTGCATTAGTTGGTAGAAGATTTGGAAAACATAAGATAAAACTTAGAAATAATGATGTGAAATCGATTGAAGGGTTTATTGCTGGCGTAATAGTAGCATATCTTATTGGACTAGTTTTTGTAGGTCCAATTTATGCCATAATGGGCGCTCTGGTTTTCTTCATTACAGATTATTTGCCATCATTCACCGCAGATAATATATTAAATCCAATATTTATACCAATTGGTATCCAACTGATGATAATTTTATTGGGACTACCAGTAGGTTGGTTTTAAAATTTGAAAATCTTTTTAAAATAAGTTATAATCAATAGTATGCGGAAATTAATTAATGAACTTAAAGATATGAAATTAGCAATTTTTGACTTAGACGGAGTTATATACAGAGGCAATTCCTTAATTTCTAACAATGATAAGGTGATAAATGATTTAAGGGAAATTTCTGTTAAGATTATATACAATTCTAATAATTCTACTGCTACTCGACAAATGTACGTTGATCGATTGAAAGATTTCAACATAATAAGTGATAAAAATGATTTTTACACCAGTGCATCAATCACTGCAGAGGAAATTACTAAATTAAAGCAAAACGCAACCATCTTTGTCATTGGAGAAACTGGGTTAAGAGAGGAATTAAAAATGAGAGGACATACAGTTGTCAATGTCGATACGAACTGTAGTAAAGTTGATTTTGTGATCGTTGGTTTGGATAGCAATTTTAACTACCAAAAATTAACCTTTGCTCAAAACTGTATTTTACAAGGCAATGCACAATTTTACGCAACTAATGTAGATAGTACCTTACCTGTTGCCAATGGTTTATTGCCTGGAGCAGGAGTAATGGTAAATGCCGTACAAACTTGTACTAACAAGAAACCAATTAAGATTTTTGGTAAGCCTAATCCAATCGGAATTAATTCAATACTAAAAGCTACAGATACGCCCTCTAATAAAGCAGTAATTTTTGGAGATCGGTTAAACACAGACATTTTAGCAGGGAATCGAGCTAAAGTTAAGACGGTTCTTGTATTAACAGGAGTCACAAAAATGTCTGATATTGAGAAGCTTCGAGAGGAACTCGTTCGATTTCCAGATATTGATAAAGATTTGAATCCAGATCTAATTATTAATTCATTGATAGAGATCTTTTCAGAATAAGGGTTTAGAGACCAGCTTTATTTATCATTAATTTAGCAATTTCAGTGAAGATATCTTCTACATTTCTTCCATCCTTAGATGAGCATTCGATATATCCATATAAATTTTGTTCTTTGGCAAGATCGTAAGCTTCTTTGCTAGAAACTGCTCTCTTATAGCCTAAATCTAGCTTACTTCCAACCATTATTACAGGTAATTGTTTATCTTTAGGTCCAATAAAACCTTTTTTAAAAATTTCGATCCACTCAGGGAAATTTCTCAGACTAGAAAATCTTGTTATGTCATACACAAAAATCCCTCCTGAAGCACCAACAACGTAACTTGGTAAAAGAAATCTGAAGCGACTTTCTCCAGCAAAATCCCAAATTTGTAGTGATACTAATTTATTACCGACTTTTATCTTTTTTACATGGAAATCGACTCCAATGGTTAATGAATGGTCAGTTTTAAAAACTCCAGTGAGATACCTTCCAATTAGTGTTGTTTTTCCTACTCCTCCATCACCAAAGAAACAGATTTTAAACAAAACATCCGGATCTGTCTCTTCTTTCTGATTGTTATTATTATTGTTATTATTATTATTATGCGTCATTTGTTTGTGTCTGAAATCGATTTACCATCCTATTATATAATTAAAGTATTTAAAAAGTATAATTATAATTATAATAAAAGTTTCTTATTAAAATATTAATTGTTTCCATAAGGGGATATAAATAATTCTCTTAAAAGTGTAAAAAGCCTCAAGCTAAATAAATTTTTCAGTTAAAGATATATACAGTTAAGTATTAAATCTTTATATTGGTGTTCTGATGCCAACGAAAATTAGCATAGTAAATGTTAAAGATTATGATAATATCCCAGATGCTATAGTTGCAGCTATTAAATTGATAGAAAAGGATCTAACTTTTAATATCCTTAAGTGCGAGAAAATTCTACTAAAACCGAACTTAATAAGAGCAACTAAAGACGCGTGTACTCAACCTATTTTTGTTAAAGGCGTAATAAAATACCTAACTGAAGTGGGTATCAAGATGGACAATGTTAGCATAGGCGATTCTCCGGGCCAAATTAAAATTTCAGCAACACAGATAGCTAAAAGAATCGGTCTATATGAAATCTGTGAAAGAATGGGTATTAAGTTTATTAATTTTGAGCAAGATATACCTGTTCGAGAAAAAATTGAAGGTGCAATAAGAATCCAAGATTATTACATATCTAGATCTGTGAAAGATTGTGATTTACTAATAAATTTGCCAAAATTAAAAACTCACGGAGAAGCAACTATTACTGGGGCAATAAAAAACTATTGGGGAGTTATTCCAGGAGGATTAAAAGCAAAATTACATTTGGTAGGAAGAACACCTGATAAATTTGGGGAAGCTTTAGCTGATAACTATTCTTGGATTGTTAAAAATAAACCAAATCGGTTAATTATATACGATTGTGTTCAAGTTATGGAAGGTCCAATGGGACCTGTGTCTGGTTATATGAAGCAATGGGATTTAATTTTAGTAGGAACTGATGAATTAGCATTAGATGTTGTAGCATTAGAAATTGGAAAATTTAAAGGTCTCAAACATGTTCCTCACTTGAAAAGTGCTTCTGAAAGAGGATTAGGTGAGTTTAATCTTGAAAATATAGAAATTTTAGGATTATCCTTAGAAGAAGCGAAAAAAATGACTCCAAAATTTAAAGTTCCAGGAAGATTTATTACTAGATTAGCTAGTTTTATTACTAGGAGCATTGTTTACAAAGTTACAAAAAAGATACCGATTTTAAAGAAAAAATTATGTGTTAAATGTGGACAATGTTTTGAAGTTTGTCCTGCAAATGCAATTAATTTTGTGAAGGGAGAATATCCCGAATTCCTGAAAAGAGATTGTATTTCTTGTCTCTGTTGCATGGAAATGTGTCCTCAGGAAGCAATTATACCAAAATTACGAGGATTTAGGGGACTTTTTCACTCCTACTAAATTAGATCTCACTATATAGATCGCTGTAATTTTTTAGGAAGAGACAATTAGAAAGTCTAGTATTTTGAATCGATTTTACCTGAACGAATTCGTTTGGTGCATGCGCGTACCCACCGATGCCTAAACCACCAGTAAGAAAACTTATTCCTAATTCTTTTTGAATTCTACTTAAAGGTGCTGCTGCTGCGCTTAATGGCCAAATTTTCGTCGAAAATCCTAGAAGACTAGCACTTTTGACAAGACTTTTTACTAAGGTTGAATCTTTTTTAATTCGAGAACTTTCATAACCAATATTTTTAGTTATTTCAACATGAGACTTAGATATTGTAGCAAAATCCTTAATTTTTTGTTTAATTTCTGTAAAAATTTCTTCAGTTGAAACATCGTGAGCAAATCTGATGTCAATATTGCATATAGCTTGACTAGGAACATAATTTTTTATTCCCTCCTTCAAAAATCCTGATTTTAAGGTGGAGATATTGAAAGTAGGTTTAAATAAGTAATTAAAAAAAGCTTTTTGGATATTTTCTTCGTTTGTTTGTTCGATTCCTGCTTTCATCTTTACTTTTTCTATGTTAAGATTTTCTAAAGATGCATTAAAAAGAGTTTCTTCATCAGATGTGAGTTTGTAAGGATTTCCTAAACACTTAATCTTAAAATTATTATTATTGTAGATCAAATTAAGTATAGAAACTAAATCAACTGAAGGATTAGGAATAATTCCGCTGAAAGATGAATGTGACTCTTTATTATTTGAAAATACTTTAATGGTTAAGGATAAAATACCTTTATAACCAAGCTTTATAACCGAATTTCCATCCAAATCTTGCTTTAAAGAAGGATAATAGGCATCAACGCAAGAATTAAACGTATTAGATTTTATTTTAAGTGATTTTAATAGGGTAGGGGAACCTATTTCTTCTTCCCCATCTATTAGAAGCAATAACGATATAGGTAACTTTTCTTCTTCCTTTAATAATTTCACTACATTTAAGAAGCATAATAAAGGAGTTTTTGAATTATATGCTCCCCTAGCAATAATAACCTTGCCTATTTTGTCTAGTGGCTTCGATAAATCAGTGATTTCAGCTTCAAAAGGTTTCTTTATCCATTCTCTCTCATTATGGATAGGTTGAGTATCGTACATCATGTATATTAATAATTTTTCTTTGACTTCTCCATTAACTTCAGCTAATAGTAATGGATTGATTTCCCCTTTGATTTCTGTAATATTTTCGCAAAAATTAGAAATATATGAGATAATATAATTTTTGGCTTCTTTAATTGCTTCTCTGTTTGAAGTATAGCTTGGAATTTTTAAAAAACTAGTTAAATCTTCTTTAATAAATATTTCATTAGTACTACTTATTAAGTTCTTTAAATTATTTTTACTCCAAGAAGAGGTTTCTTCATTCATATATATTAAAATTTTAAGTCTCATTAATTAAATTATTTATCGAAAACTGAGTATGAATTCAGATATGGATGAGTTAGAACTTCCAAAAACTGAAAAGGTTAAAATTTTAACTCAAATTATGGATAAAATTAAAGAAAGTGGAAACTTATTGGGTGTTTTGCTCGCATACCGCGATGGAGGTCTTATTGCGGAAAATTTTAAAGAAAAGTTTGATCTTGATAATTTCACTTCCATGTGTGCATCGGTATTAGAAAGCGCTATAGGTTTAAGCCATACGATTGGAGATAGAAAAGTAATAAAAATAGTTGCAGAGTTAGGAACTCAGACTATCGTCATTACAGAATGTGATGAGAAAACATTCTTAACTTTTGGTTTAAATTACGAATCTAATTTTTATGAGACCTTAGAAAAAATGGAAGATTATATTCGTAAGCTAATTTTCCTCTACTAGAATAAAAATTAAAATAGAACAATAAGATAAAGAATTTTTAATGAGGATTATCTACAAATTTCAAATACTCGACACAAATCTGGGCAAATTGACCTAAAGCTTCTTTGTCAATAACAGCAGGAGTATCATTTCTTGTGTGATAGTAGGGTGCTAGTTCCTCCTTTAAATTCAAACCACCCATTGCAACAGCAGGAATATTCTTTTTGCTAAAGGATGCTCCATCGGTTGCACCAAATGGGAGAGGTAATAATTTCACATTAAGATTCAGATTTACAGCTATATCTAAAATTGGTTCAAAAATCAATGGATCGTGGGTAGCTCCTATACCAGATTCTTTATTATGAATTACAATAAAGTCTTTTTTTGCAATGCTATCCATATTGACAATCTTGGCTTGAGATGAGATTAGTTCGTCGTAATGGATTTTTACATATCGTTTTGAGCCTCTTAAACCAGCTTCTTCTCCTGCGAAAGAAATCAAATGAACCCTGGTATATTTAGGGAAGATTTCATCATTATTCTTATTCTCAGATAAGAATTTTGCAATTCCTAACAAGACAGCAACTCCAGATAGGTTATCAAACGCACCAAGAACGGGTTTATAACTATGGAAGAAAATGTAAACTAATATAATCGGAATAAAAGCTATAAAAATAATTCCTAGAACCAAAAATAAAATAGGTTGTGCAATCGATAAGAGGAAAAAGATCAATTTTAATATGATAGCAAAAAATATTATGGCAACCCCTAAATATCCTACATTAATTATTATTTGTCCTAAGCGCTTTAAATAGTAAAAAGTATTAAACTCAAAGGCAGAGTCGTGGTGAGCAGAGAAGATTACAGTGTTTTTCACTTCTTTTTTTGGATTAATTGTTCCAATCACATTTTTAGATTCCCGAGTAGGAAAGAGAAAATCAAAAATTTCATAGTATTTCATAACTTCCAGTATAAAATAGCTAATCGTAACTCCAATAAAGATAATGGCTATTATGAGGAAAGAGATGTTTAAAATAGGATTTAACGATAGGATATTGAGATCAATTAACAAAGATAACCAATAAAAGATCCCAGCGATAAATACTATCAGTGCACCATATCTAATACCCCCTAAAAAAGCATGAGGGCTACTTATGTACGTCTCTTGATGCGTTTCGTCGCAAAACTTTTTCAACTCTGATTCTACTTTATTACCGGCCAATATTTCTTGTTCTGTCCCAGATTCCCGAGGACCAATTTCATTACAAACATCTTCAATAAATTTATGCATATAATTATTATCAAACATTTTTATCGACATTTTATAACTAGATCTTAGGTAATTAACCAAAAATCATAATATTAAATAAAAATTCGTTATGTTAAATATTAAAGCTAAAGTATTTTAAAATTTTAGGAGACATTTTATGGAAAAGTTTGATATAACAAAAGGCATGGCGGAAGAGGAAGTTAATGACATAGTTAATGAAGCTTTAGAAATAATGACATTAAAAGAAAAAGTTGCCACGATGTCAGGTAACAAATTTTACTTATTAATGTTAAAAGATCTTAAATTTGGTGTACGTCCATATCCTGGAGGAGGCGTTAAACGATTAGGTATTCCTCCCTTTTTATTTACGGATGGACCAAGGGGCGTTATAATGCCGGGATCTACCTGTTTTCCAGTGTCAATGGCTCGTGGCGCATCTTGGGATGTAGAGCTTGAAGAAAGAATAGGCGAAGTTATTGGGAAGGAAGCCCGCGCTCATGGCGCCAATCTTTTTGGAGGGGTTTGCATTAATCTCTTACGCCATCCAGCTTGGGGAAGAGCTCAAGAAACATACGGAGAAGATTCATTTCATATTGGTGAGTTTGGAGCTGCTTTAGTTCGAGGAGTTCAAAAGCATAATGTGATGGCTACAGCGAAACATTATGCTGTTAATAGTATTGAGTATTCAAGGTTTAAAGTAGATGTCCAGATTAGCGAAAGGACATTAAGAGAAGTCTATTTACCTCATTTTAAACGATGTGTTGAAGAAGGATGTGCTACTGTCATGTCGGCATACAATAAATTAAGAGGTGAATTTTGTGGCCATAACTCATATTTACTAAGAGATATTTTAAAAGGTGAATGGGAATTTGAAGGTTTTGTCCATTCAGATTGGATGTACGGACTTAAAAATACTGTTAAGGGTATACTGGGAGGATTAGATGTTGAGATGCCCCGAGTTAAGTACTACGGAAAAAGGTTGGAAAAAGCAGTGAAAAAGGGAAAGGTTCCTATAAATCTCTTGAACGATTCCGTAAAAAGAATCCTAAGTACGGTATTATATTTTACTACAAAAGAAGATCCTCAAGAATACAACTCAGAATTAATTGGATGTGATGATCATGTCCTTCTAGCCCGAGAAGTTGCTGAAAAAAGCATGGTTTTACTAAAAAACCAAGACAAAGTTTTACCTCTCAGTACTGAAGAGATAAGCAGTCTAGGAGTAATTGGAGCTTTAGCTGATATGAAAAATACTGGTGATCATGGAAGTAGCTATGTTCGCCAAAATAAGATTATTACCCCCTTACAAGGAATAAAAAATCATGTTGGGAATAAAATTAAGGTAATTTATAACGAAGCTACTGATATTGATGTTGCTCAGCAAATTGCTCAAAGCGTGGATTCAGTAGTGATAGTTGTGGGTTATACATATAAAGACGAGGGAGAATACATCCCCCGCATTTCAAGAGGATATGGAGACCGAACTAAGCTTGGATTAAAAGATAGTGATGTTAAACTAATCAATGCCATTTCAAAAGTTAACAAAAAGACCGTAGTTGTATTGGTCGGAGGTAGTGCGATTCTTATAGAAGAATGGAAAGAAAAAATTCCTTCAATATTAATTGCTTGGTATTCAGGAATGGAAGGAGGGCACGCTTTAGCGAATATACTTTTTGGTAATGTTAATCCAAGTGGTAAAATCCCGTTTACAATACCTAAAGATCCTGCTCATTTACCGTATTTCGATAAAGATGTTAACGAGATTGAATACGATTACTATCACGGATATACTTTAATTGAGAAAAAAAATATTGAACCTGCTTTCCATTTTGGGTTTGGGTTGAGTTATACTGAATTTTCATATAAAAATATCCAAGTTGAATTAGATAAAGAGAGATTAATAGTTAGTGTAGATATTTCGAATATTGGGTCTACTGCTGGTGAAGAGATTGCTCAGTTATATATAGGTTTTGAGAACTCTCGCATTGATCGCCCCCTAAAATTACTACGTGGATTTAAGAGGGTAGCATTAGAACCAAATGAAACAAAAACTATGTCAATTGATATGAAGAAAAAAGATTTAGCTTGGTATAATCCTGATAATAGAGCATGGGAAGTTGAGAACATCGAATATACAGTTTATATCGGATCCTCTTCAGATAATAAAGATTTACTTACCAAGAAATTCCATATTTAACTGCTTCAGTGGTTTCATACTCATTCAATTCTAAGGGAAACCCAAGATGGCTCCCAGTCTAAACTTTGATGCTCAAAATACTGCCTATACAGTTTAGCATATTTTCCTCCTTGTCTGAGCAAAGAATTATGAGTACCTTCTTCAACAATTTGCCCATTATCCATCACAATTATTCGATCAGCATTTACTACTGTTGAGAGCCTGTGAGCAATTACTATAGAGGTTCTATTAGATAGAAGTCCTTCGAGAGCCTCTTGAATAATCGCTTCAGTGTACGCATCAACGCTTGATGTAGCTTCGTCAAGAATAAGAATTCGCGGATCGGTTAATATTGCTCGAGCAAAACTAACGAGTTGCTGTTGCCCTGTAGAAAGACCTCTCCCTCTTTCGCCTATTTTAGTTTGAAGTCCTTCGGGTAAATACTCAATAAGTTCTTCTAAGTGGACTATTTTAATAGCTCTCCAAAGATCTTCTTCTGACGCTTCTTGTCTTCCATATCTTATATTTTCCTCTATAGTACCAGAAAATAGGAAGACATCTTGTTGAACAATCCCTAGATTTTTTCTGAACGATTCTAAAGTCATTTCTCTAATATCTATACCATCAATTGTGATTAATCCACCTTGAAATTCATAATATCGAGTTAAAAGAGAAACTAATGAAGTTTTGCCAGCACCTGTATGTCCTACAATCGCGAGTTTTTCCCCCTTTTTGATGAGTAGATTCAGTTTTTTAAAGACCCATTCTCCTTCCCTATAACAGAAATCTAAATCCTTGATTTCAATATCTCCTTCCAATAGCCCAACATCAAGAGCATTTTGATTTTGTTTTACCTTTGGTTCCGAATCAAGAATGTCTAAGATGCGCTCATATGCGGCCATTCCTGAACTTAATTGAGGGAAAAATACGGATAAAACCATAATTGGGCGAAAAAAGTTAAGAAGATACAGAATAAACATAAAAATCGTTCCGGGATTTTCGCTTCCTTGAAATACAAGTTGACCACCAAAAAAGATAACGATTATTAATGAAACAGACGCAATTGTGTCAAGAAGTGGTCTCCACATATGTGTTACCGATGTTATTTTAAAACTTGATTTGAAATAATGTTTGTTAGTCTCGAGAAATTGCATTGAGACCGTAGATTCTTGTCCATAACTTTTACAAACATGGATACCTTCGATAGATTCAACCATTGCTGCGTTAACATTTCCAATTGCTTTTCTATAAGCCCTACTGACAATTTTGACAAGATGTCGAAGTGAAAACACAAGTAAAAAGATGAACGGTAGAGCGATTAAAGAAATTAGGGCTAGTGTTTGATTTAGCCATAAGAGCATTCCAAATGTTAATATACTTATTAGTAAATTACCCAAAGTATCTGCTAATAAGAGAGTTGTGTTCCCAAATTCTAAGGCATCATTTGAAACTCTTGTATTTAACCGACCACTCAAGTGTTTATCGAAGAAGCTCATATCTTGCTCTTGTAATTTATCAAAGATATCCATTCGGAGTTTTTCTAAAAAAGAAGGAATAAATTTTCCTATCTCTTTCCGCCTTAAAAAGAACATTATCCATAATAGAATTGATAATACCAGATATATCCCCCCTGTACTAAGAACAACAAATGGATTACTATCTATTTTGGAAAGTTCATCAATAGACGCACCAATTACGAGAGGATTTAAGATCTCAGCGATTGTAGAGACTAAAATAAATATAGAGATTAAGATAATGTTTTTTCTAAAAGGAGCGACTCTTTTCACATATCTTACAAATAGTTCACGATCAGAATATTCTCGATGTTGCGCTTCACTCATCATACCAGCATAGAGTCCTATAATGATTCACCGTTAGTTTTTTTCATTTTTATAATCTGTTGAAGACACACGTTTCCCAAAAATTCGCTTATAATCTTCAGATTTTTGATATAATTCATTGTGGTTCCCTTCTGCTACAAGTTTTCCGTGTTTTAACACCAGAATCTTGTCAGATGTTCTTATTGTGTGAAGACGATGAGTGATAATAATCGTAGTTCTACTTTTTATTACATTTTCCATAGCTCGACCAATTTTTTCTTCAGTTTCACTGTCAATGGCAGATACAGAATCATCGAGAATTAATATTGCAGGATCAGTTAGAAAAGCCCGTGCAATCGCAACTCGTTGCTTTTCTCCCCCTGAAAGACGGGTTCCTCTCTCACCTACAACTGTATTGTATTCATCAGAAAATTTTTGAACAAAATCATCAACTTGAGCAAGCTTTGCTACATTTATAATTTCATCTATTGTTGCATTTTGTTGACCAAATGCGATATTCTCGCGAATGGTTTGCGAGAATAAGTAAATATTTTGCTCAACATAACCAATTCTTTTTCTTAATTCTTCAAGGTCATAATCCCTAATATCTTTTCCGTCTATTAAGATTGATCCCTCTTGGGGTTCATAGAGTCGCAGAAGTAATTTTGCAATTGTAGTTTTTCCACATCCAGTTGGACCAACAAGAGCGACTCTTTGATACGGTTCGACTGTAAAATTTAAATTTGTTAGAACAGGAACTCTACTTTCTGCTCCATTTTGATATGTAAAGCTAACATTCCGAAATTCTATTCTTCCATTAAAGTTATCTGGCCAAACTGCCGTTTCTATTATCTGTTCTTCGTTCTCTTCGCTAGAAAGAGCTGTGAATAACCTCGAACATGCAGCAAAACCACTTATCATATCATTGGTAGCCCACCATATAAGATTGGTAGGATCTATTAGAGTTATTAACAGTAAATTCGTTGCTACCAATTCTCCGATGGTTAAAGAATTTTGTGAAACAAAAATAATACTCACAATGCAAGTGGTTCCAATAGTGATGTATAATACTAGAAGAGGAAAGAACTTTGATTGAACTTTATATTCACCAATCGAATTATCTCTGTATGCCTTTACAGCCTTGTAAAACTTTTTTCTTTCGATTCCTTCGGCTGTAAAAGATCTGACTACTGAAGCTCCACTTATACTATCCTGCAAAACTACTGCTAAATTTGAATGCTTTCTTAACCTTTTAGCTGCAAAAGGCGCAATCTTTCTACGATAATAGAGTATAAAATAAAGAAATAGAATAACAAATGGAATGCAGAGCGCTGCTAATCGTAAATCAAGTGTTGTAATTAGGAGAATAAATGTCATTACCACCTGAAAGAAAGGATAAAAATAAAAACTACCATGAGAAATCATTGTATTGATTATGAGTACATCATTAGTTGCTAATGCCTGCAAATCGCCAGCTTTAGCATTATCGTGATATCTTAAGGGTTTCTGCTGTAAAGTCTCAAAAAACTCTTGTCTCATATTTTGCTCGGTTTTTAAACCAAGATAATGACCTGTCATCATAGTTATATACTCCATAGTATTTCTAGTAAGATAGATTACAAGTCCAATAATAAGTAATAAGACAAACCTTTCGTAATCAAGAACTATAAGAGCATCGTCAATGATCTCTCCCATTATAACCGGTATGAGAGTTCTGGTAAAGGTAACAATTACTATACCTATAGCAACAGACAATATCAAAAATTTGTTCTTATAAAGGTGGTGAAGGAGCCAGGTTTTATAACTTTTATATCTCTTTTTATCTAAATTCATGTATATTAACCATTACCTGCATTGTTTCTTCTACTAATTTTGATATTACATTGTTATCTAATAGTAAAATGAGTAGTAACTTAAAAAGTCCAATAAACGCTTTATTTTACGCTCTAAAAGGATTTTTAATTATAAAAATAAAATTGATTGAAAAATTGAAAAATAAATGTAAATACCATATATTGAAGTTATATGAGTAGTACATTCAACCAAAAAATCATTGATAAATTGAGAAAGGGATATACACCAGTAGAAATAAGTCCAAAAGCGAATTTAACTTCGATCTATAAGAACCTTTTCAAACCTTTAGTCAATAAAAAAGATTTCAAGCTCTTATTCGAGCTTTTTGATACTAACGAAATAATATTGAGAGCGTGGAGTTTTCTTGGTTTGTCTCTTATACTTGAGGAAACTTTTGTTTATGAAGAGGAAAGAATAAAAAAAATTCAAGGGATCATATTAGAAATATTAAATGATAGCAGAGAAATTAGCTATTATGGTAATTCAGTTGAAATTCGGACTTCTCTACGTGAACACCATGTTAGAAGAATTTGTGAATTAAATAAAAAATTAAGTTTCAAACCAGTTTTTGAGTATTGTTTATCTTTTGATAAAGTGACAGATAGTGTAGTTTCTGATCTAATTGAAAATGTGGTTTCTAAATCTGATGATTCAAAGGTAGAGTCCTTAATTTTAAAACTCGCTAAGAATATAAGTATACGGGACTTTCATTTCAAAAACCAAATGGTTAAATCATTTGAAAACCTCTTTCAAGAAGGGGAGGTTAGCAAACTGAATGAAATCACCAATCTTTTTAAAGCTTACCTTGATCAAATAACAGAGGACAAGATTACAGATCAAGAATTCTCAAAAAAAGTAAAATCACTTCAGGAAAATATTTTCAGGGTTGGCGCGATATTAGGATTATCACTTGAAAATGAAACTCTTGAATTTGTAAAATCTTTAAAATATCCATACAATTCGTTATTCCTTATAGCAAAGAGATACAAAACTAGTGATAAATTAGTATCAATAATTTTGAGAAAATTAGAGGAGAGCGAAAACCCAAATTTTATAGCTGAGGTGCTAAAAGCAATTCTGGTATTAAAAGAAAGAATTGAGGATTGGAAAGAGATCATCATTGAGAACATCAGAAATTATGAAATCGTAGATGGGAGTCTCATTAATGATATGCAGGAATCAAACCTTATCAATCAGGATTTGATCGTGAATTTACTAAAAAAGGGGGATAATTGGTCTTTGGAATTCATTCGCGAGTTCCTCATTGATAACCCAGAAATACTTGAGCAATGGCAAGAGGTGAAAAATGAATTCATAAAAGTGTTAAGACTAACCACAGCAAAGACACCAGATGAAAAAAAGATACTTATGAAAAAGAAAGAGATGATCTTTAAGGTAATTATAGACTTAAAAATAAAAGAACTAGTAAATCTATGCTTAGAAAATCTCCAAAATTTAGAAGATAAAAACCTAAAAAAACTAACAATTTTCTCGATTCTTAAGTTAGGAGATGAAAGCCTTATGTTAAAGTTAAAGGAATTAATGAAGCGAGATGCTCATCTAGCGAAAGATGTAGTAAATTTACTCGATTATTTGGACCGAAATGAATGGAAATTTTATTATTGAGTGCTCTGCTTTAGAAAAAACAAAACTAAATATCAATAGAAATTTAAACCTTTTTTTTTTATCTTTAGAGATATCTTTAGTATTATTAATAACCATGAAATCAAAATTGCGGATGAGGATTCTATTTGAATCCTAATAGGATTTGAATATTTTTATGAAATAGAATTTAACCTACTTTCCTTTATTAAAATTTTCTTTAATAAGTCTTTTTATGAATTCAATTTGAGGAGGATTATGTTCTTTAATTTTATTAAGTAATTGATTACCAGTTGAATTGTTAGGATCAAGTTCCAATAGGTACTTACAAAAATCTAATGCGGTTTCGAAAAATTCGAGCTCATATGTTAGTAATGTTAAATCGAGTAAAACTTTTATATCATATGGATTCTCCAGTACAAGATGGTTAAGATTTTCATTAATTTTCATGTAACCTTTGATGAATTTGTTTACCTTTTCTGCTGGTTTGATTAAATCCTCATGACCTTCACAAAGAATATCGATATCTACGGCAATTAATTTTTGCATTGATTTGAGATAGTCATCTAAATTACCGTCATTAATATTTATAGCAATTCCAGGAAGATCTCCCGCAAAAAGAAGCTTTTTATTCCCTGTTTCTAAAAAATATGCTACAGATCCAGGGGTGTGCCCAGGAATATGAATGCAAGTAAACTCGAATTTCCCAATTTTTATGGTTTCATTATCATCCTTAACTTTTCTTGCTAATTTTATGGGTTCATATTCATAATTTGCGAAAAATTGATTTAAAGATTGGTTTGGTATTTTATTTTCTATTTTGTCAGCATCTTGTTCATGAGCATAAAATTTAATGTCCGGATTATATTTTTCAAGTTCATGACACGCACCAAAATGATCTATATGTCCGTGAGTTATTAAACAATGTTTAATATTTTTTAAATCAAATCCTTCTTTCTCAATAACTTTAATAGGTTCAATGTAAAGTCCAACATCAATTAACACTAACCCATCTTCACTTTTTGTGTCAACCATATAAACACAACAACCTGGTTCAATAGGATTATGAGGTTTAACTATATAAACATCTTCAATAATTTCCATCATTAATATCACACTTTAATTTACAGAATATAATTTCTATTATATAATTATAGTTCTAATTTCTATTTAAAAAGAACTCATAGTAAGGGTGGAGGTCCTTCTTTGACTCGAGTTTTTATTTGATCTAGATCTTGTGCGACCCAATTTGATTCAATCCACCATGTTGCTCCAGCATCAGCAAAAGGTTTAATGATTGACTTTGTAGCCATAGAATCATTTCCAGGAGTTTCTCCTTCTAAAATTATATCAAAAGGGGTGTTTTGAGATCGATTATTTTCGATATAAGTTCTTATTTCCCGAATATGTCTCGGCGTAATCTTCTCAAACTTGCCTTGTTTGGTTTTTATAGTAGGAATTAACCCATCATAATTCAATGTTCGTTGTATAGATTTGTCCCAAGGCCATGCTCCCACAACCCAAATTGGTATTCTTGGATTTTGTATTAAATTCGGTGGGGGATGTCGCTTAAAAAATTCACAATTTGTAAGATTTTTAATTTTGTAGTGAATGCCCTCATAATCGTTTAAATCCCATTTCCAAAGTCCATTCATGATATCTAAACTTTCATCCATTAATTCAGCACGAATTTTTCGATCAATTATTTCTCCTAATTCTTTAAAACCGGTATCAATTGCACCTAAACCAACGCAAAGAGTGACTCGACCAGCTGATAAAACATCTAGGGTGATTACCTCACTTGCTAACTTCCAGGGGCGCATTCTAGATGGAGGGCTTAGTAAAGTCCCTAATCGTATTTCTTTTGTTTCAATAGCAATAGCTGCTAATGTCATCCAAGCATCGAATCCATATGTAGGTTCCCAAACAAAGAATGCGTCCCATTTTGCTTCTTCGGCTAATTTTGCGAATTCTATAGCCTTAAAAATATCTGCTTTTGGAAAAACAAACCCGTATTTCATTAGAATCTTCTCAATAGTATGCTGAAGTTTTAAAATTATATATGTTTCAAAAACCTAAAAACTTATTTTATCTAATAGGAATTTTAAATATAAACAATTAATATAAAATCAAAATTAAAAGGGAGTTCTCTGCAAAATCTAAAAAGTTTAGGGGAACCAGCATATGTCTGGGATTATTTTTTAAAAATATGTAAAATTCCTCGAGGTACGGGTAGAGAAGATCAAATTAGAGAATTTATAGAAGAAGAAGCTAAAAAATTTGGATTTCAAACGAGAATTGATGGGATAAAAAACATCGCTTTGTTAATACCTTCTACTAACAATACTCTGGGTAAACGCACTAAGATAATTATTCAGAGCCACATGGATATGGTCTGCATAAAGGATGAAAGTGTTGGTCACGATTTTTCCAAAGATCCAATAAATTTTCAATTGTATGAATTGAATAATGAGAAATGGATTACTGCTGAAGGAACAACATTAGGAGCAGATAATGGAGTTGGTATGGCAATTCAGTTAGCTTTAATGAAAAAAATCTACAAGAAAGAAATAAATTATAATAATACTGATATTACCTTACTCTTCACCGTTTGTGAAGAATTGGGTTGTGATGGGGCTATTTTCATAAATAGGGATCTTTTAGAAGGAGATTATTTAATCAATCTCGATTCTGAAGCAGATGATGTATTTACAATTGGGAGTGCTGCCATGCTTCGTTACAGGGTTGGAATAAAAATGAAAAGAATCGCGTTCGCTGTAGAGAGGCAATTTTTAATACCTATAAAAATTATTGTTAAAGGTTTAATTGGTGGTCATTCTGGAGCTGATATACACAGAGGTAGACCAAACGCAATTAAAATTCTTGCTCAAGTTCTATGGAAAATGAATAGAAAGTTTAATATTCATCTAAATTCGCTAAAAGGTGGAAAATGGGCAACAGCTATTTCAAAAAATTCAGAAGCTATCGTTTTTGTAAGCAATAATCATTATTCTGAAATTAAAGATTTTCTTACGAAGCTTAGTGGTAATATCCAACATCATTATGATGGAATTGAAGATATAATCGAAATATCCATGTGTGAATTAAAAGAATTCAGAGATTATACCCATTTCTCAAAGGAGTATCAAGATAAACTCTTAACCATTTTATATTTGATGCCATATGGACCATATTGTTTTCACTCAAAAGACCAAACCCTAGTACAGACATCAAATAACATAAGCCCCATTCGATCGATGAGGTCCAGAATTGAATTTGAAATAAGTTGTAGAAGTTTCAGTCAATATGGATTACAAATCATTCATGAAAAAGTGATATCATTGCTCGAGCTTTCAGGTCTAAGATATAGATTTTATAACTTTTTTGAGGGTTCAGAGTGGGATCCAAATTTTAATTCTAAGATATCAAATGTTGCGCAAAATACTTATAAAGAAATATTTGGAGAAGAAATAAATATAAAGGCGGTTCATGCAGGTTTAGAGTGTGCGGAATTTAAAAACCATAATCCCAAATTAGAACTGATATCCATAGGACCAACTATATTAGGGGCTCATTCAACAGACGAACGCTTGAAAATTAGCAGTGTATTCAAGATTTGGAAGTTTTTAATAACTTTCTTAGATAAACTTAGATAAAAGATTGAAAATATAATAAAATAAAAAGAAATAAAATAAATATTAATCCATTTTAACATCCATTTTCTTACGATCTTCAAGCAATACTTCAACAACAGATGGATCGGCTAATGTAGTTACATTACCTATTTCTGTACCTGAAGCTATTGCTTTAAGAATTCTGCGCATTATCTTTCCACTTCTCGTTTTTGGTAAAGCATCGGCAAATTGTATTACATCTGGCTGAAATACTGGACCTATCTCTTGTCTAACGTGCATACGAATGTCTTTCGATAATTTTGCTGATTTTTCAACACCATCCATTAAGGTTACGAACGCCCAAATAGCTTGCCCTTTAATTTTATGTGGAAAAGGTGCTACAGCAGCTTCTGCTACCTTTGGATGACTCACTATAGCTGATTCTACTTCCATTGTTCCTATGCGGTGTCCGGATACCTTAATAACATCGTCTAAACGTCCAAGGATCCAATAATAGCCGTCTTCATCTCGTCGAGCACCATCACCAGTATAATA
>JBHLLM010000002.1:0-24365 GCA_048885575.1 Candidatus Hermodarchaeota archaeon | reverse complement strand
GTAGACTTCTATAATATTAAATATAACATTAACTCTATTGAATTTAATGTATCAAATATGAAACAATGTAATTGAAAATGAAGAAACGAGAATGTTAATTGATACTGCAAGTACTATAGCAGCATCTAAAATCATACATAAATTGAAACAGTTTAATCTTCCTGATATTAGTTATATCACTCATAAATACCACGAATCATTCATTCCAAACTCAACTCTTCATACAAAAGAAGATATGCCCAGTTTAGAACTTTCGATTTCCTAGCTTATAGAAGGTTTAAAGATAAGTGGTAGCATTAAATAATGCATTTTAAAAAATCTTAAGAATTATATAATATTTGTAGTCTTAAAATTGGATTTGTGAGTTAACCATGGTTTTCATCAACACAGAAGGAAAGTTTAATGAAAATACATATCTTATTGATGCTGAGCTGTATAAACTTAAAAACAGTCTCGCGATTTATGTAATAGAAAATAGAGGTATGCGGGTAATGATAGATTCTCCCTCTGAATTAGGAGTTCGAAAATTCATTAAAAAACTAAAACA
The DNA here is from genome assembly GCA_048885575.1 of Candidatus Hermodarchaeota archaeon. Lineage (GTDB taxonomy): Archaea > Asgardarchaeota > Lokiarchaeia > Sigyniarchaeales > SOKP01 > SOKP01. The sequence continues at coordinate 23,818 of JBHLLM010000002.1, read as the reverse complement.
ACTAGATCTTTATCCTATTCATAAGGTTCTCTTAACACATTCTCATTTTGATCATGTCCAAGGTGTAGAAAAGTTAAAAAGATTAATGCCAGAATCTAATCTTGAGGTTCTAGCCTCAGAGAAAGCTATTGATAATTTAAAAAATCCGGATAAGATGAACAAGGTTTTTGGATACAATGTACCAATAATTGAGAATGTGATCCCTCTAAAGGAAGGAGACATTATAGATATAAATGGATTGAGCTTAGAAGTTCTTAACTTTTTTGGCCATACCCAAGACTGCATAGCATTTCTAGATTCAAAAAATAAGAATATTTTCGTAGGAGATGCGATAATTGATCGATTTGATCCTGATACTCTTATCCCAGAATTTGCTCCTCCCGACTTCAATGAGTCAGAACTTCTGAAAACCTTTGAAAAGTTAAGAAGCTTAAAAAACAGAATAACTTCGATAAGCTTACCTCACTTTGGAGTTTGGAAAGACGAACATTTCAAGGAAACTATAGACTTGATGGAAAGCTTTCACTTTGAAACCAAAAACTCAATTATAAAATGGTACAACGAAAAACCCTCTTTAACATATGTAACCCTCAAATACCATGAAAAATTTACTCCAAATTCTAGAATTCATACTAAAGAAAATATTCATGGATTAGAACTATTAATTGAATGGCAAATAACACAATTAAAAATGAGTGGTGATATAAAATAAATGGGCCATCGGGGATTTGAACCCCGGATCTCAGGTTTTTACTGACATGGACGATTTCTATTACACTGTCGGTCCATGGGTCAATTATAAGACCTGCGCTTGTTGACCAAGCTTTAATTAAACCTTGCTAACCATTTCAGTAAATGGGATAATTTCACATCTAAATCTGAGCTAATGGCCCTGAGTTTTATTTATATGTATTATTTTAATTTTACGAATATTATTATGTCAAAAAGCACAAAAACATAAAAATTTTTTTATTGGTGTAATCTGTTATATTTATAATTAAAATCATAAAAAGGAACATTATATTTTTCGTAAAAATCACATAGGTGGATAACATGGCAGAAATGCTTACAGATCTTCTGAACTCAATTTATGGGCGAATTGCCCAGCTGGGTCAAGCAATACAAGGATTAAAGACCTCCTTGGATGGATTAAATCAAAATATCGAGCAGAAAATCTCTAATTTAAATGAAAAATTGAAGGAATTTTCTATTGAGATAGATGAGACAAAGGGTAAACACATTGAAGTATTAAAGGAGATAGGAGAAAGTACAAAAGAAGAATTATTAAAAGTTAAAGAGGGATTAGGATTAGACGCCTTAGCAGCGCTTATTTCTAACTTAGAAGAATTCGAAAAATTGTCTGGAGAAGTACTTAATCAAGATACAGTAAATCTGCTTCTTTCTGAAGCAATTAGTTCAGTAAAAAACATGAAAGAAAAATCTCAAAATAAAGTATAATATAAAATTATTAATAAACATCAAAAAAGTGGTATATAATGGCCGAAAGATTATTGGATAATATGATTACCAAAATAAATCAAATTACAACCTCATTAGATGGTACAATCGCTCAAATTAATCAAATGAGCACTGCGATTCAAAATATGTCGCAAAAATTTTCTGAAGAGACGATTTCTGTTAATGAAAACATCCGGCTTATTGTAGAAGTATTAAAACAATTTCGAATGAAGTCTAGTGAAAATTTACAAACAATTTCAGATGATTTTAATGCGAGAATAAAAGAATTATATGAAAAAAAATCAATTGAAACAATTACAGAGGAAGAAAAGAGAGCGATTGAAATGATAAGACAAGCCGCTAAAGCTGTTTCAAATAACCTTTACTATGCTCAATTGTTAAATATCATTCAATCAATAAGAGAAGAAACGAATAGAATTATTAGCTGTAAAGAACCGTAAAGTACTAATTTTTTTATGATTTAACTTTATTTACATTACATAAAAATAAAATAAGGAGTCGCATAAATTTGCCAACTGGTTGTTTTGTGATATTACTCCCTTTAGATGTCGATTACAAGATATTAGGTTATTATTTTAAAGGAAAATCGAATTTTGAAATCACTAGTGATTTATTTCTAAGACTTAATTTGGATCATTCAAAAGATGAATACAGTCTATTAAAATTAAAAGAATATCAAATTTTTTCTTACTTATATAAATTTAAAGGAAAATTGACACGAAAAGCATCTGGAATAATTATTGGATTATTATTAAAAGAAAACGATAAACCAGAAAAATACCGATCAGCTCTAAAGGAAGGAGCAGAAGCAGTTGAAGTTTTAGGATTAAATCTTCTAAATATGGATCTAACGGAGTTTGAATCCCTTTTAAAAGATATATATTTAGAACACCTAGAACCCTTAGTTGATACTCTTAAGCCAGATGTTTTGAAAGCTAATATTATCGCCATAACTAAATTTATGTTGAGTGGAGGGAAACAAGAAAGAAAAATTGCTCAAGATTTATTAAAAAATGTTGAAGAAGGAGAGCATATAAAAATCTCAGAATTTTTTAGTAGTGCTGAATCTGCTTTGAAAGCCTTAGAGTACGAGAAAGCGTCAAAATTATTTAAAAAATCTGCTGAAATCGCTGAAGAACTATATCTTCTCGATATTGCCGAATCTTTAAAAGAGAAAGCTAATTTTTCCGGAGATGTTCCAAATTTGTCGAAAACACGAGATAAGTACGTTTACGAAGCAAGAAATTTTCTTAAAAACGAAGACTTTCATTCTGCATATAAATTTTATAAAAAAGCTAGTGACCTTTCAAAGAAATTAGTTGATTTTAATAAGGAAGAAGAGTATCGATTAAAATCAAAAGCTCTTGAGGAATTCTATAAAGTAGATGAAAAATATAAAGAAAAGAAATAAAACTTAATCATTTTTTAAAATTCTTTAAAAAGTCACTCTAAGATGGCAAAATTACATAAACGGATAATTGGATTAATCACTGATTTTGGTACTAAAGGACAGCATTATGTTTCTAGCATGAAGGGAGTAATTCTCAATATTAATCCCGAAGTTAACATTGTGGATATTTCTCACAGTATCACTCCTTTTTCAATCATAGAAGCATCCTATATTATCAATACGACATATAAATATTATCCTGAAGGAACTATTTTTATTGTAGTAGTGGATCCTGGAGTGGGTAGTTCTCGGGAGATTTTAGCTATAAAAACTGTGAATAATTATTATTTTATTTGTCCAAATAACGGGATTTTTTTAGGAGCGTTTGAATCAAATGATATTTCAGAATGTATAGAAATTAAAAACAAAGAATATTTTATTAAACCCATTTCAAAAACTTTTCATGGTAGGGATATTATGGCCCCTATTGCTGCAAACATAACTAAAGGCATTCCCCTTAATAATTTTGGTTCGAATTTCGACCTAAGTGAACTAATTTCTTATCCATTTGAATTAAAAAAAATTTCTGATAACGAAGTAAGATGTATCATTCAATATATTGATGATTTTGGAAATATTATAACAAATCTTAAAGTTAATTCATTTTCACTAAAAGATGGAGACTTTCTAAAGCTAAAATTAGATCAAATAGAAATCAGCGGTAAATTTGTTGAATTTTTTGAAAAAGTAATAAAAAATTCAGTATTATTTTTAGTTGGCTCAAGTGGGTTTCTAGAGATTTCTAAAAATCAAGGAAATGCTGCAAGTGACTTTGGAGTAAGCGTAGGAGATATTATTAAGGTTATATTGCCAGAGGTAAAGAAGAAATGACCGAAGAAGTTTTAGCGTGCATTTTGAACGAAGATATCAGATTTTTACACTCTGGACAGATTTCAAAATATATATTTCCTATGAACAGAGAAAAAGCACATCAGAAAGAAATTAGTCATCTCATCATTCGGTTATTCATCGTTTCCTTTAACCATAAGGAGCAGACATTATATTTGATCCAAAAAAGAAGTAAGCATAAGGAAAGTTTTCCAGATTATTACACGGATTCTGCCTCGGGACATGTGTTATATAAAAAAAATCTAAAATTGAAAGATATCGAGGAGGAAGCGAAAAGAGAACTAGAAGAAGAGTTTGGAATACCTCCAAAATCTATTGAAAAGCTATTATTTTACGATTTAATTTCCGAGGAAGATAAAAAATCAACTGAAGTTGCTTATGTCTTTTTAGGTTTAGTTAAATCCAATATAACTTTAAATCCTAATCCACACGAATTAGAGATCGAAGAAAGTCGCTTTTACAATAAATCTGAAATGCTTGATCTCTTAAAGAATGAAAAACTAGTTGATCATGCAAAAGATATATGGCTAAAATTACTCGATATGGACTTGATTGCAAAATTTGGATTGGATGATATTAATAAAGCTAAAAAAAAAGATTCAGAGAAGGAAATAGCACTATTTATAGGAAGATTTCAACCGTTACACCATGGTCATATTTATATTCTCACTAAAATATTAAAAAAATATAAAAAAATAAAAATTGGAATTGGAAGTTCTCAATTATCTAAAATTAAAAGCGATCCGTTTACCTACAAAGAACGATTAAATTTCATATCTTCTGCTCTCAATAAGAGAGGAATTAACCCTGATAGGTTTGAAATTTTCCCTATTCCTGACATATTTAACGCAAACAAATGGGTTAACCATGTAATTTCTATTGTAGGAGAGTTTGATACAATTTTTTCTAATAGTGACTGGGTTCGTCAATTATTTCAAAACAACGGAATACATGTGGGTGAAAAAATAGAAATTTTTAAGAAAAAATACAATGGGTCAAATGTTAGAAAATTAATAAAAAATGAAAATAAGAATTGGACGAGTCTAGTACCTAAAGAGGTTGCAAATTTAATTGAAGATTATAATGGAATTGAACGCATAAAAACACTATTTAGAAAAGAAGATATATTTTGATCGAGAGTAATTTATTAGAGATCGATGGTTCTTTTGGGGAAGGAGGTGGTGCTATCCTACGTCTTGGTGCTGCATATTCTGTTTTATTCAAGCGCCCTATAAGAATAAGCAATATTCGAGCCAATCGGCCAAAACCAGGATTAAGGTTACAACATCTACTTGGCTTAAAGACTTTATCTGAAATATTTAATAGTTCCCTAAGTCCGTGTGAGGTGGGTTCTGAAGAGATATCTTTAACTCCAAATTCTAAAAATGATGTAAAGAGCGCTATTCAGTTAAACGTAAGCACCGCGGCTAGCATTGGATTATTATTGCAACCTATTCAAATAGCTTGCTTAGGTTTTAAAAAGCCCGAAAAAATAGAGATTTTTATTAAAGGAGGTGGAACTTTTGGAAAATGGGCACCAAGCGTTAATTATCTTCAAGAAGTAACTTACAAATTATTTGAAAAATCGGGTTTAAAAATCGAGATAGATATACTCAAGCACGGGTTTTTTCCAAAAGGGGGGGCACAATTAAATTGTATAATTCATCCATCAAAAGAAGTTATAAAACCAATTAATATAACAGAATTAGGAAATGTAGATCTAATTCAAGGCGAAATAATTATCACAAATAGTTTAAGACTCAATAGAGATAATATTGGTTTTAGAATTAGAAAGTCTATTCAACAAAACCTTCGTAGAAGTTTAAAATCTGAAACTAATATTAAATACACATGGGTAGATTCAATAAGTCCAGGTGTAGGTGTATCTTTATGGGCTCTATCTGATACAGGGGCAATAATCTCAACTGGAACCTTTTTAGGTGAAAAAAATCTCTCCTCAGAAAAACTAGGTTATAATGTTGCTCAAGAATTGTTAAACTATATTCAAAACGAAATTCCTGTAGATAAGTACCTTAGTGATCAATTGATCCCTCTAATGGGTTATGTTAAAAAATCATCAAGTATTAAGGTATCTGAAATTACAAATCATACTCGAACAAACTTAAAGCTGATTAAACTATTTACAAATAGAGAATACAAGATTTTAAAACACCAGAACTACAATATAATTAGCATTCAATAGGATTTCTAGTCTGGACTTCTAAATTTAGTATTTTTTAGGTCGAATTTCAAGAGCTGTTTTTCTGTTTAAATTTAAAAGCTTACATAAAAGAAATTTTTAAATGATTATAATTATATGATAGATATAAAAACTTAAACCATGCTTAACAACTATGTCAGCAATCTCAGCTAATAGATGTCCTAGATGTGGAAACGATAACCAAATGGATTCGTTCGTATGTGCTTTTTGTGGTAAACGACTAAGAGTTGAAAGGATAGAAAATTATTCTATTTTTAAGCGTGTTGAGGAGGATTTTACTACTCCCGCTCGATGGTACGTTATAATCCTTTGGTTATTTACTAAACCAAATAGAGCTTTTTGGAATATTAACCATAAGAGGAAAAACGCTCCGGGATATCGAATAATGTTATTTAATGCGCTTTTATATGGATTTATGGGTTTAGCTTATTTTTCACATATTAATATTCTTACTGTACCGCCTTGGAGTCTCGATAGGCTCTATGTAGATTTGGCGGTTTTTATCGCTTTTTTTGCATTTGGTTTTGTGTTCTATTTGATTCTTGGGTTGGTTTTAGTATGGATTTTTTCTAGAGGTGCAAATATCGCAGTAGGTTTTTCAAAACGTTTGGAATCCCGTTTTGGAAAAGAGGGAGAAGAAAAACACAAATATAGCGAAGCTGAGATGAGTCCTTTTAGCATTTACAAAGGAGGAACTTTGCATCAACAACAAGCAAAGAAAAATAAAATGATGTTATGTGCTTTTGCTCCTTTTTTATTAATTACTCCGATTGAAATCTTAATCATTCTATTCGGAAATCCTAATATTACCATTCCAGATGCATTGTCTTTAGATATTTTTGGCGCGCCATATTTTGCCTCACCAGTATGGATAATACTTTTTGTTATTGAAGCCCTTACTATAGGAATTTGGGTTCCTATTCTGACTTCCCTTTCTATTAGAGAATTATCCAATTCGTCAACATTCCGAGTACTTATCTCATCTTTAATCATCGGGATAATTGTAGCTGTGATATTTTACTTTTTACGCCCTCCATTTATAATATAACCCTATATTAATAATATAAATAATGAAAAATCAAAAAAAAGCTGCTTCTGATATCAGTTCAGAAATTGAATCGGAACTATTTGCTACAGTAAATACAATACTAAGTTTAAATAAGAAATATCAGAATGGTAATATAAAGGATAACTTTTTTCAAAAGTCAATAAAAAGTGCTATGAACGATTTGTTAAGGATTAATCAATCTCTAAGCAATCATAATTTAGAACTATCGAAGTTACTAGCCAGAATGAATATTGCGGACGAATATTACAACGCAATTGAAGTAATTAACAAAATATCATCTCTTAATATTTCAACTAATCAATTCTCGAAATCTACGAGTTCTTCCATACTTGAAATTCCAAGGCTTAGTTCTGAAATTACATCCTCATTTATTACAGTCATGGACGCGTTAAAGTTAGAAACTTTTGATAATAACGAGATAATATTTGGCCTTATTAAAGATTTAAAGATTAATTTCGATAGGTTTCCTGGTTTAGAATTAAGTAAAATAAAATTAACAAAAATCTACCAAGAATTTCTTAAAAATGGAGAAAAAATCCTTAATCATAAAACATATAGAGAATCAATAGTAGACGATTTATATATAGTTTTTAAAGAATTTAAAGAGAAATTGAATCTTTAAATTTAGCAAAAATGATAAAATTAATTAAGTTTTCATACTTTAACACCATATTAGTTAAACTAACAAATAATACTAATTAAAATACTGAAGGTAATCTAATTGCCAAGACCCGGTCTTAGATCAAAAGCTCAAGCACGCAAGAAGCTAAAAACTCCAGGAAACATTAATGTCACTCATTATTGGAGAAAAAAGCCCAGTAAAGCCCAATGTGCTATTTGTAAAAAACCACTGCAAGCCGTACCGCGATTAAGACCTTCACAATTTAAAAAAACAAACCGTGTGTCTAGGAGAGCAAATCGCCCCGAGAGTGGAAGGTATTGTGCTAATTGTTTACAATTAATTCTTAAAGAAGCTATTTGGCATCCTACAGATTGACTGTTTTTAATAATATCGATAGAATTAAATAATTTGTAATTTCATATATTAACAAAATTCAATTTTGAGAAATTTAAAATGATAATAGCAATATCTGGACTTCACGGGACCGGAAAATCAACAATCGCCAAATTATTAGCAGATAAACTGGGTATCCTCTATTACTCAACAGGTCAAGCTTTTCGAGATCTTGCAAAAGAAAATAATATGTCATTGGAAGATTATACACGTTTTGTTGAAAAACATCCGGATATAGACAAAGAGTTAGACAATAAAGTCGTTAATATGGCTAAAAAAGGTAGTATTATTATCGATAGTCAACTAAGTGGACACCTACTCAAAACCATAGCAACTTTTAAGGTTCACTTAACTTGCCCATTAGATGTACGGATAAAAAGAATGGCCGGTAGAGATCAAACATCATACGAGGAAAAACTAAAAGAAACAACCATTAGGGAAAAATCTGAGTTGGAACGCTTCAAAAAACTATATAATATTGATTTAAGTGATCGTGAGTCTACCGAAGAATTTTTTGATTTAATTATAGATACAGAACATTTATCTATTCAAGAAATTGTAAACAAAATCCTAACTGAGTTAAATAAAATTTAAAAATCCTATTTCTCTCAAAAATCATAAAAAATTTATTATTAAAATTATTCCTTAATTTACTAGAAAATGTCTATCTTTTCTGATAATTTTAGAATTCAGAAACCATAGATTTACTAAAATAATTTGGTGACAAATTAAATGAGCGTGTATGACATAGGACGCGTTTGCGTCAAAACAACTGGAAGGGAAGCTGGAAAATATTGTGTTGTTGTTGACATAATCGATAAAAATTATATTCTAATTGATGGGTTGAATGTTCGAAGAAGAAGGGCTAATTACAAGCATTTAGAACCTATAACCGAATCGATCGAAATCAAAAAAGGAGCCTCACATAGCGACATTGAAGCTGCAATTAAAAAAGCTAAATTAGATAAGAAACTTAAAGAAATAGTTTCCATTCCTACGAAGTAATAATTTAATTATAAAGAAAAAATCTTTGAAGTGAGAGCTAAGCGTCGCCAAAAAGCGTCGTTAGCGTTTTTTTTGCAGATATAGCCAAGCGGTACGGCGCTGGCTTGGAGAGGTAACTTTACCCAGAAAGCCAGTGTGCGAAAGCACTCGAGGGTTCGAATCCCTCTGTCTGCGCTTTAATTTTAGTAGGTAAAATATAAGTTAAACATCCGGAAATTCTAATGCTTTAGCCTTACTACCACCCATCATCTGTTCCATCCCTCCTTGCGCTTGCGTTTGTAATTTTAATATTCTTTGCACAAGAGTACTTATTCCAAAACTACATAAAAAATACCAAGCTGTAAAATTTATCCAACCTTGCGCAACTCCTATAGTTATCTTATCTCCATATACAAGAGGTATCCATGGTGCATCATCACTCGTCGTCCAACCAGCCATCATAGAACCGATAAGTGGTATGTCGTTTGCGTTCATCGGCGATAACGCTACTGGATTTGCTTCTCCAAAAAATCCTCTTACAACCGAAAAAATAATGATCATCGGGACAAAGGTTATACAACTTGGCAACATTCGTTTCAATGCCAGTTTTTGTTGTGATTGTTTTATCATAGTATCCAACCGTTCCCATCGCTTTCTTAATTTTCTATACCTTTCTGGGTCAGTTTCAGCAACTTGAATAATCTTCTCTTTTTCTTCGTCGTGTGCTTTCTTTATAACCTGTTTTCTATTTATCTCATCTGTATCAACCAACCATTTGGTTAACCCCGTACTTATTAGTGCCGTTATCGTAGCCAATAATAGTATAAAAATCATAGATCCTGGAGGATAGCTAATCCACTCTGAAAATGCGTTTGAATCTTGAAATATAAATAGAAGCATAATTATGTTGAAATAATCTTAATAATTTATTAAACTTTTCAGATTAAAATTTTTAATAAAATAAGATGACAGTTTAAAATTAATCCATGCCCAGGAACGCTCGCATGCCCGGATACTGCATTGCCGCCATCTCTTTGGCCAAACTCTCGCTATATTGATGCACAATTCCTATAGCTATTAGAAGTCCCGTACCTGAAGTCAATGCACCCAGAGAATCGGCGAAGAAACTCATTACTGCGATTATGATACCATTTATAATTACTAGGGTTGGAATGTAACGTTTCAAGATTCGTTCAATAATTTTGTCCGAACTACGAAATCCTGGAATCTGCATCCCAGAATCTATTATCTGTTGAGCTATATCACGTGGAGCTAAGCCTGAAACGTCAACCCATACACGGCCGAGCATCACACAAAGAAAAATAAAGAAGACGAGATATATGATTGCTCTTAATGGATCTGCAGTTAATTGGTCAAGTCCTTGAGGAGGGGTAAGAAAATAAAGCAGACCATAGTTTGGAATTAAATAAGTACCTGTTCCTCCTCCAGACGGAGCGGTTTCGAAACGGCCGATCAGATCTATCAGAAAATCGTATCCTTGACCTCTTAAGCCTGAAGTAGGTCCGGCTAGTATCTGCCCGAAAAATAAGAAATTTGCGTATAAGGCGTTTACGAGAATTACGGGAATATTCGAAACATAAAGCAATTTCATTGGATACTTGCCCTTAAAACCTCGATAGCCTTTGTACGCTAGAGGAATTTCGATCCTAGTAGATTCAAACCAAATGACAACTAAAAATATCGCTAAGGTGGTAAGTCCACCAAAAACGGAAGGTAATCTATTAGCTCTAAAAAAGAATTGACCTACATCATATGTAGGGTCCCCTAAGGCTTGAAAAAAGCCTACTACTACACCTCTAGCAAGCCCATCTTCAGCAGTAATAAAACTAAATAAGTTCCAAAAAACTTGTCCTGCTACGCCAGTAGCGATAAATAAAGACACTCCACTTCCAATTCCCCAACCCTTCTGTAGAAGTTCGTCAAGTAAAATAATAATGATCCCTGCAAAGAGTAATTGTAAAAAGACAAATGCTGCATTTGCAATAGTTAAAGATCCAAAAGCTCCTCCAATCAAATATGCTATAATGTTAAGGATGGTTAAAAACATTGAGAAAACTTTTTGTGAACCGCTAAACATCGATCTATCGTAAGGATCACTCATATCAACTTTAATAATTTTAGACCCAAGTAATAACTGCATTATAAGTCCTGCTGTAACAATAGGGCCAATTCCTAATTCAGTTAGCGTTCCCTTCTGACTTGCTAATATAACTCTTAGCCAATAATAATAATCTGTTGTTTCTGAAGAAGACACTCCGTAAAGTGGAATGTTTGACATTATCAAATAGATTATTAACACTACCACAGTCCATAGTAATTTTTCTTTGAATTGTACTTCTCTTTGCGGTTGTTTAATTTCAGGCATTATCCGTACGAACGGAGAGAAGAATTTAAGGAATCTTCCTGTCATAGTATATCAGTACAAAATCTTTAACGAGTATTATTCATTTTAGTAAAATAAAAAATTTCTCAATTGAGAAAGTTAACTTAAAAAAAATAGAATTTTAAAAAAACTTTTTGATTTATTGAGTTTATATTAGCAGATTTCTGATTTTTTAGCAAATCTAAATCATGCGGTTATAAAAATAATAGAAAAAAAATAAATTAAAAAAATTTTAAATAATTTTCGCTATACTCTTGCTCAATTTAGCTTTATTTCTTTTTAAATCTAAGTACCTAAAAGAGACTTCCAATTCCAGTAGGTTCCTCTTCTTCGGGTTCTTCTTCTTTCTTCTTTTTCTCTTCTTTTTTCTCAACAACGCCCACACTTGGAGAAGCTACAACCGGTACTGAGCTAGCAGATTTGATAATATTCTCAATATCTGTACCTTTTAATCCAGCAATTAATTTCACGATTTGATCTTTATCAACTTTTGCACCTGCAGCAGTTAATACCTTTTCTACATTTGTTTCGTTAATTTTTCCTCCAACTTTATGTAATAATAGGGCAGCATAAATACTTTCCATAATTTCTAACCTCTTTTTTATTTTTTTATCATTATAATTGTATTTTTAAAAAAAAACCTTAAATTTTTATCCAAATAATCCTCCAATACCAACAGAATCTTCCTCTTCTTCTTCCTCATCAGCTTTTTTTTCTTCAGTTTCAATCTGGACAGGTGCTTGAACAACTTCTCCAAAAATAATCGAATTTAATAATTTGGCTTCAGATGTTGCTTTCCGTACGTATTCCTCTGTCATATCTACTGAAAAGAATGGCATTTCAAACAAAATTCCAAGCGCTTCTCTATAAGCTTTGGTAAAATCTTGTTTGAATTTTGTCATATCCATATAAAGAATATCTTCTGAAATGATTTCACCATTGGCCCAAGCGTAATGAATTTTTATTAACGACTCAATTGGGGTAATTCCTAACTTTTTTAGCACAGCAGCTTGCTTAACATCTACAAAATCTCCTGCTTTATGCGTTAGCGTGTCTTCTCTAATCCAAATAGTGTCATTTTGAATCCTTGTTGGAAGTCTCAGCGTCATGTTTAATTCACTAATAACTTGTCCAGTAGGTAAACCTGTATCACCTGCAGGAACCCAAATATCAACGGGGGTTATTTCATCTGGTTTAGCAGGAACCATCCATTCACTTTGCAGAAAAATCTTCTTAAGTTCAAATACATCTAAATCCGTGAAGCACAACGCAGCTTGTCCTGGAATTCTTTCTACCAGTTCATTTAAATTTTCTTTTTTAGATTCCTTTCTATACTTTTCTACAGCTCTAAGTTGAAGGCTCTTCTTTGACATCCGTATTACTGCTTTTCCTCTTAAGATTTTTCGGATCTCTTGTATTTGTCTGTCGTTTAATCTTGCCACTTCTATTACGGCAACATTGGTATATTTTTTAAACAAGTTAACTAAATGATCAACTTCATCCATTTTCCATTGTGGTATATCGTGTTTCCCGATCATTTTTTTACACCTCTATACTCTTTAAATATTGCTCATCAACTTTTATAGGATGTCCCATAGTTGTTTTTAAAAACATAGATTTAATATTATTGTATTTGTGAGGCATTTGATCGGCAATATATTCAACGACAGCCTTCATGTTTTCAAACACTTGTTCTTTTTCCATAGATTTCTTTCCAATTTTAACTTGAACTAGTAATTGTTTTTTCAATTGAATTCTAATTACTTTTAAGTATCGATCAATAGCTAATTGTAAATCGTTCGGATTAGAAATAATCCCATATCCACTCGGAAAAGGTTTCGGCATTTTACCTAGTGGTCCGAGAAACCTTGCTAAATAACGAGCAACATTTGGCATCATTTTGTCTTCAACTATGAAGAAATCGTATTTTTTTACAAATTTTTTTTTCACTTTTTTTTCCTCATTATTTAATTTGATTAATCCATCACTATCAATTGTATCTAATCCTAGATTTTTAGCTTCCATTAATATTTCGTCTGAAGCAATTATGCATACGTTAGGTTTATCACCAGTTATTATATTATTTGGTAGTAAGATTTCCTTGTCAATTCTTTGCTTAGGATCATTTAAATTAATATCTTTAAGATTTATAATGAAATCAATTGATTCGTCAAATTTTCTTACTTTGTCTTTGAATCCATCCTTTTTTATTACCGAAAAATTGATTGCCGCGTTTAATGATTTTTTTAATAGTTTGTCATCTATTTTCATTTATTGTATCTCCCCTTTTATTCTATCGTCATAATCCCCATTATCAATACTCTTTTGAACCACGCGAGGATCCTTTCCTTCTACAGTTGCTCCAACGGATAAAGCAGTACCTAAAACTGTTTTAACAGCATTTTTAAAAGTTTTTGCTAAGAAAATATCCTTTTTAGCATTAACGACATTAATTACTTGTTCTAGTGTCAAATCTCCAGCCTTCTTTTCGGAACTGTTAATGCTTCCCTTCTCAACTCCCAATTCTTTTAATAATAGTGAAGCTGTACTTGGAGTTTCAACGAAAATTTCAAATTGCTTTGTCTCTGGATCACACTCAATTCTAACTGGAACGGTCAAACCCTTGAAAATCATGGTTTTTTCGTTAACGGCATCTACTACATCCTTGATGTTTGCATAGGAAATCGATTCGATTACCTTATTATGCCAGTAGGACCTACAGAAGGGCCAATAGGCGGCCCTCCACTAGCTGACCCGCCTGTTACAAGAGCCTTAACGATAATTTTGCTTGTTTTACTCACTTTCCTCGTCTCAAATTTATATTTTAAATTATACACTCAAAATTAGTAATTTAAAGGTCAAAAAACATAAAAATAACGCTAAATCTTTCGACTTTATTCATTCCAATATATATATTATATTGAAACCGTATTATTATTACGTTCTAAGTCCTTCAAAAACTATTTTTGAACTTAGTGAGTTTAAAAATAACCCTTCTCAAATAAACTTTATGAACTAATAATAAAAAAGAATAAATTCTTCTTGATCTTAATTTATTTATCCTATTAATGATAATATTAATTGAGTAAAGAAAAAGAATATATTAAGAGCAAAATCTAATCAAATGTTAGAATTTTTGAGGAGTAAGATTACAGGATGATAATTTGGATATTAAATAGTGATTCGGGGGTAAAATTACTATATAAATCCTTTTTGAAAACTGATGCTGATGAAGATATCGTTTCTGGTTTTTTAACTGCTTTTCATCATTTTTCTATGGAAGAATTTCACCAATCACTGGAATCTATAGAAATGGGAGGGCTAAAATGGATTTATACCTTGGAGCCAAAATTTAAATTGCTATTCGTAGCTGCTGATGTAAAAAGCGTAAAAACAGAGATTTTAAGGGGGCGTCTTAATGTAATAAAAGTTGCTTTTTTAAAAGAGTTTGAGCCAGTATGGATAAAAAAGAAGCATAGCTGGGACGGAAATATGAATGTATTTTTACCTTTTCTCAAAGTTATTGAAGATTACTATGGTCAATGGGAGGAAGTTGAATCAATAAGCCAAGTTGCCGATTTCTTTGACATTTTAGGAGTGTTTCAACAGATTTTCATTATTTTAAGAAACATATTAGAGAATAAGATGTACACGAAATCAAAGAATTTAGTTTTAAATCAAATAGAAAAAGCATACAATAAATTAAAAAAGCAAGAAGAATATAGACAACAACCCGAATTGGAAAATATAACTTTTACTAAAGAATCTTGGTTTAATATTATTGATATAAATTTGCTGAAATGTGAAAGGGAAGTAATTACTAAATATTTAAAGTCAATTCTATACAAAACCGTTCGCATATTACAGGATGTGAAAGGAAAAAATTTGTGTCTGAAATATTTTAGTGAAGAAAGAGTGTACTCGTACATTTATAATAATATGGAATTATTGAGAGATTTAAATCTAAATATGTTCTTTTTAGAATTATTTCTGCTAATTTAGTGTAAGAATGAAGTTAAAAAATCGTACCACTTTTATATATATTTAAAACCTACAACAGAGCCGACGACCATAATCGAGATTGTGTTTTAGATATTCGTCAGATAAAATGTTCATAACTTCTTCATAATTCAACTCTATATTAAAAACTTTCTTGATTCTTTTAGGTATATCCTCAATTTCTACACCCGGAGTAGATACTAACCTAAAGATTTCGTTCTTAATTTCTTCAGATATTTCTTCTGTCATATAATTATAATTAATTAATGTAAAAATGAAAAATATTATCATTTATTTTGATAAAAAAAAAATTTGTGAAATAGTAAAATAACTAAATTTTTTCTAAAATAACCTCATGTTTAATTGTACCTATTTTTTCTATAGAGGCTTCTAAAACATCACCGGGTTGAATTGAACTTATTCCACTCGGGGTCCCCGTAGCTACAATATCTCCTCTTTCTAAAGTTACAAACTTGGACAAATATTCTAGTATTTGAGGAATTTTAAATAGCATATGTTTAGTATTCGAAAATTGTCTTGTTTGTCCGTTCACGCATAATTGAATTGATAAGTTATGTGGGTCTTTAATTTCATCACATGGAACGATTTTTGGCCCTATCGGTCCAAATGTATCGAAATTTTTGCTTCTATACCAAGGTAAATTAATATTTCTATCGCTCTTTTGCATAATTCTAGCAGTTAAATCCAGAAAAATTGTGTATCCTTGAATAAAGTCGAACGCTACCTCTGCTGAAATGTTTTTACACGTTTTAAAAATAACGAATGCGAGTTCCACTTCGTGATCAACTCTATTAAACTTGTCACTCTCATAAAGAATTTTAGGATAAATTATTGGTTTATTGTCAGTTATAAGCGTATTTAAAGTTTTAACGAAGAAAACAGGTTCTGAAGGGATGAGTGCGTTGGTTTCTATAATATGATCTAAATAATTCCTTCCTAAACACAAAATTTTGGTTGGATTTATTGTACTTTTTCCAATTTTTATTATTTAGCTCACCATCTCTTCTAAAATAACTTTATTTGTTAGAGTGCCGATTTTTTCGATCGACGCTTCTAAAATATCTCCAGGTTTGATTGGACCTATGCCAGAAGGCGTTCCAGTAGCAACAATATCTCCAGATTCCATTGTAAAAAATTGTGAAATATATTCTAAAAGCTTTGGAATCTTAAATAACAGGTGTTTTGTATTTGATGACTGCTTAATTTCTCCACTTAATTTTAATTCGATTTTAAGATTGTGTGGATCATCGATTTCTTGGTGATTGACTATCCTTGGACCAATTGGACCGAAAGTATCGAATGATTTTGACCGAAACCAAGGTAATTTTGAAGTAATATCTTTAACTTGTATCTTACGGGCAGTTATATCATTGAAAACAGTATATCCGAGAATGTGATCATACGCGTCGTTTGCTTTTACATACTTGCATTTATCTTTTATAATAAAAGCTAATTCTACTTCATAATCAATTCTGTTATATTTTCGGTTGTCAAATATCCACTTTGGATAGATAATTGGCTCACCGCTGCTTATAAGACAATTTAAAGTCTTTGGGAAAAGAACTGGTTCTTTTGGAACTTCTAACTTAGTTTCTTCTATGTGGTCCATATAATTAGTACCTATACAAATTATTTTTGTTGGGTTAATTGTTATATCATCAATTTTCATGAATTATTTAAGCACCCTAACAAATTAATCAAGTCTTTTTGATAAATTGAAACCGAATTTGATGTTTTTTTATGTAAGAAATTAATATTAATAAAAGAATGATTAAATTTTAAAGATAATATATTTTCACTTAACTAAAAATACTCTGAAAATAAAGTATATTAAAATATTACAACCAGGACAATCTTTAAAATGATTGAAAGCGAATCAGACCATGATATTGAGGATGCTTCAAGTAAACAATTTCTCCGAAGTAATTTAACTAAAAAAATAACAACAGCCTCTATTTTTATCGCGTTGGGACTGATTATAGCCATCCCTAATCCATTTATTTATATTCAATTTATTGGAGCAAAAATCTATCCTTTTGCCCATCTTATAAATGCTATCACAGGTATATTAATTGGAATGCTTTTTTCTTTGATTACAGGATTAGGAATAGCAATTTTAAGATTCTCTTTGGCCTTAGGCTCACCATTTGCGTTTCCAGGACATTTATCTGGGGCTTTTGTTGTTAGTTTAACTGCACATTATTTGGAAAAGAAATATCCGCGCAAAGTTGATTTAGCCGCGTTATCAGAACCTATAGGAACAGTATTTCTAGGAGCAACTATAGCATATCTAATCGCACCCTTAATTGGTTTTACACCGGATTGGAATATTATATTTCTGTTAGGTTATTGGAGTTCTTGGTCTTTAAGCAGTATTCCTGGCAGCATTATGGGATATATCATTTTAAAAATATTACGAAAAGCAGGTATTTCAAGAGATGATTTTAATTAATTTTATTTCAATTTGTATTTTCGATTTTTATGAATTTCACGAAAAAATTTGATTTTGAAAGGATTTTAGGTACTCACACTTTAATATATGGGGAAACAGATACTAAGAAGACCTTATATACAGCAAAATTTGTCAAATTTCTTCTTGAAACAAAAAATATTCCACCTAAAGAGATTACTCTTTTAGATTTTGCCCCAAAGCTGGCTTATGTTAAAAATTTAAAGATCGGGGGAAGAATACAAGATTACTACGATAATAGTATAGAATGTAATTATATTAATTTTGAGGGAGAAATAATACCCCCTCGCTTAAATGCAAACAATAAGAAAGAAATGTACACCAATATCTGTCTCAATTTCAATAAAATATATAAAATTTTAGAAACTTATAACAAAAATCCAACTTCAGTATTAATTGTCAACGATGTTTCCTTGTATTTGCACTTAGGGAATGTTAAATACTTTATTAATACGATTAATAAATCAAATACATTTTTTGGAAACGCTTATTATGGGAAATCTATTAGTACTAAATTTTCGAAATTATTGACACTCAAGGAGAAGAAAAGAGTTGAATTTCTTATAAAAAACATAGAAAACTCCTTTAAAACGAGTTAAACTAATTTTCTTCCTATAATTGATTGCTAATTTTTAAATTATAACTGCAAACGATAATAACGAATCCAAATATTTGAACCCAAGAACAAATTAATATATCTCCCGATTAATTTTAAACCACCTATTAAAGTATGTAAAGATGAATAACCATATGACTAACTTGAAAGGAAAAACTGCCTTTATTACAGGAGCAAGTCGAGGAATTGGAAAAGCAATAGCTATGAGATTAGCTGAAGATGGTGCAAATATCGCCGTTGTAGCTAAAACCAAAGACCCTCATCCTAAATTACCGGGAACAGTCTTTTCTGCTGTTGATGATATTGAATCTGTTGGAGGAAAAGGTATCCCCTGCATCGCTGATATAAGATTTGAAGATCAAGTCCAATCAGCTGTGGAAGCAACTGTTAAAGAATTTGGTGGAATAGATATCTTGATTAACGATGCAAGTGCGATAAGTTTAACTCCCACTTTAGAAACTACAATGAAACGATTTGATCTAATGTTTTCTGTAAATGTTCGCGGAACTTTTTTATGTTCAAGGTTATGCATTCCTTACTTAAAAAAGTCTGATAATCCCCACATATTAAATCTCTCACCCCCACTAAATATGGACTCGAAATGGTTTGCTCATCATGTAGCGTATACTATGTCAAAATACGGTATGAGCATGTGTGTCCTTGGTATGGCTGAAGAATTCAAAAAAGATAGAATTGCAGTAAACGCTTTATGGCCCAGAACTGCAATTGCCACGGCAGCAGTTGAAAACCTATTAGGAGGAGAAACCGCGATAAAACATTCTAGAAAACCTGAAATTGTCGCTGATGCTGCTTATATTATCTTAACTCGACCTAGTGCTGAATCTACAGGAAACTTTTTTATTGATGATGAAGTATTAATTGAAAATGGAGTAACCGATCTTGGTAAATATTCTGTTGTACCCAACGCTCGACTTATCCCAGATTTTTTCCTGTATGGTGGAGGTCAAACTTAGGTTTTTTTCTAATACATATTCTTCCAAATTATTCTTATCGATTATTTAAGAAAGTTATTTAAAAAACTCATACTCTTTAATATTAATAAAAAATAATATATGCCTAATATAGGAGATGACAAAATTGAAATCAAAAGTGCGAGTTGTTTTGTTCGGACCTCCAGGAAGCGGTAAAGGCACATTTTCTTCTCAAATTAAGAAAGTTTTACCTAATATACCACATATTAGCACCGGGGATATTTTCCGAGAAAATTTGAAAAATAAAACAGCTTTAGGTTTAAAAGCTAAAGAGTATATGGATAAGGGTGCTTTGGTTCCAGATGAAATAACTATTGATATGGTAGAGGATAGACTGAGTAAAGAAGATGTAAAAGAATATGGATTCTTATTAGACGGTTTTCCAAGAACTTTAAAACAAACTGAAGCTTTATCTAAAATTACTGAAATCGATTTATTCCTACTATTAGATGTAGGTCGCGATATTATTACAAAAAGGATTTTAGGTCGATACTCTTGCAAAAAGTGTGGTGAAATCTATAACAAATACACCCTCCCTCCTAAAAAAGAAGGAATTTGCGATAAATGTGGCGCTGAAATAAAATTCGAACAGAGAAGCGACGATAACGAAGAAACGCTTAAAAATCGGTTAGACGCATACGAAGAAAACGCAAAACCAATAATACAATATTACAAAGAAAAAGAATTGTTAAGAAATGTAAATGCTGAAAATACTTTAGAATTGACCGAAAATGATATCAAGGAAATTTTAGAAGTATAAATTACTTTATACTTTAACTTTTTTATAGGATCATAATGAAATATAAAATTTGTGTTGCTATTCCCATAAAAACCGGGGATATAGATATAAATAAAAAAATAATAGAAAATGCGTTAGATAATAATCCTGATTTAATTGAATTTAGATTTGATTATATAGATAAAGTTAAACTTATTACACCTTCGTTTTTAAAAGGATTATTGAATTGCATCCCTTCTAAAGTTCTAAAAATTTTTACATTTAGGAGTATACAAGAAGGAGGGCAATGTGATTTAAATATAGATGAGAGACTTGAAGTTTTAAGACTATTCATAGAAGTGAAGCCTGATTATTTAGACATTGAAATTAATTCCGAATCCAAATTATTGAAGGATCTTATTCATTTAGCTTACGAGAACGAGGTTAAATTAATTTTCTCTTACCATGATTTCAAGAAATCTATAACATATGAAGAAACCGATAATATATTAGAAAGATTTAATCGAAAGCTTAGAGATGAATTAATTATTCGTTCAGATAGAATAATTGGAAATGTTTTTAAAATTGTTATAACAGCTCAAGATTTTAATGATAATATAGTTATCTTAAATATATGCAAAAAACTATCTCAACGGGAAAAGAGTTTTGTTTGTTTTGCAATGGGTGAACTTGGTATGTTATCCCGGATATTATGCGTAAAATTTGGTTCGTTATGGACTTATGGTTCTTTAGAAGATAAGACCGCCCCCGGGCAAATAAAAATTGGAAAAATTAGGGAAATCCATCAATTATTGTTTGACAATTGAGGAATTCTAAGAATTTTTAGGTTTTATCGAAAACTAGACCACAATTACCGCATTTTAGCTTCTTCTTATACACTGGAGCCCCTTGCATTGAGTAATAAAGCACATGTGTCTTATCTGCTTCTTCATGTAGCCGTTTTGGATTTTCTTCCCCACAATTTGTACATTTAAAGCGTTTAGTAGTTTCCGTCATATTTTTATCCCATTTTATTTTTGAACGAATAATAGTTTAAACAAATTTAAATTTGAGCTTTACCATAAATTTACATACTTCATTCTTTAGAACAAAGAAGGAAATTTCGATAATTATACAATTAGATGATCATTAAACTATTTATTAGTGCTTTCTAAAATTTGCGTCAATTTTTTCCGGTACTCTTCGAACGCTTTCCTGCCCCCAATACTGAGCTTAAGCAAAGTATTAGTCTTTTTATTCTTAATTCTCTTTTCAACAGTGATGTACCCAGCACTTTCAAGTTTACTAAGATGAGAAGATAAATTTCCATCAGTCAATTTGGTTTGTCCTTTAATCCAGAGAAAATCTGAGCTCTCAACAACATATAAAAGAGAGATAATCATCAGACGAGCCGGTTCATGAATTAATTTATCGATTTCAATAATCGGAATTATTTCTTTTTCATCATCGTCAGATGTTATCATCTTTCCTGCCATGTGTTCTCACCTAGTTTTGTGTTGATGGGTATTTACGAAGAAATTTTATGAAATAGATTAAACCTATTAAAATAACAATAATTCCTCCTAAGCCTAAACTAAGAAATAAATCTAGTGGAGAACCTACTAAAGGGTAAAGCAATTCTGAAATGGAAAAACCTAAACCAAAAAAAATTGCGTAGATATACAATCGATGAAATTCTAAAAAATACGCTAATATACTTAGTGGAACTGTTATCAGTAATAACCCGATAAGAAGGGGTTCAGTTAATCCCCCAATATTTAGTGATTCAAAAAGCCCACTTAAGTTTATAAATAGAAATAAAACTGCCAAGATAAAGTTAAACAACAAGAATCCTAATAGTCTTTTCTTCATTTTTTTTCTTTTAACGCCAAATTTTACGTAACCTATCCGTGGTACGGTGATTAATTTTTTACCAAGTATTAAAAATAATACAGCTATTGTATTCCAGAAAAGAACTATTATCATACTGCCTAATTCAGCTGGTAAACCAAACATATCACCAAAAGGGGCGATCCCCAACCCTAAAATTAATAAACCCATATAAATATCCCAAAGGCCATCTTGAAACGCAGATCTCCACGCCCTTTTTTCCAATCCCTGCAAATCAATTTGTTCCTCCATTTAAATCGTACCCTCATCTTCTTTAAGTGAATATCTCAGGAGAAACTTAAGAAAATAAGTAAATCCCATAAGAGTGATTACTAATCCAATCCCGCCAAATATAATAAGATCATCATATGGTGCACTTATGATTGGTTTAAGTAGTTCTCTGATAAACAAACCAAATCCTCCTAATAATCCGTAAAAATAGAGTCGATTAAATTGTAAAAAATACGCAAGAAAACTGAAAGGAAGTGTGATAAATAGGACTCCTATCAGCAACATAACTAAAAAGCCTGGTAACTGTAATTGAAAAATACCTAATAGCGTAAAAATAAAAGTAATCAAAGTAAAAGCAACCATAACTCCTAGAAATAGTGCTAAAAATTTATTTCGCTTTTTTCGAATTTGCCCAAATTTAACAAAACCCATCCTAGGTGTAGTAATGAATTTTTTACCAAGAATAAAGACGACCATAGCTCCAATATCCCAACTGATCAGAGTTACCATAACGCCCATAGTCTCTGGTAATCCGAGGAATCCGCCTAACCAATTAAAACCTATCCCCATGATTAACAATCCAAAATATATGTCCCATAAACCATCTTGAAAGTTAGATTTCCACGCTCTTTTTTCCATTTCTTTTAAATCTACTTTTTCAGCCATCTTTTTTTACTCCTTTTCAGGTAATTGATACTTTCTAATAAATCGTATTAAAAATATAAAGCCTACTATAATAATAATCACTCCAAACATAAGATATATCAATAAGAAGTTAAATGGGATTGATATTATTTGTGAGGAGATGTCTGCCAAGAAAAATCCACACCCCAATAGAAGACCATAAAAATAAAGGCGCATAAACTGTAGAAAGTAAGCGACAAACCATAGTGGAAGCGTTAAAAATAAAAGCCCTTCAACTAGAACAATTAAGTTATAAGGTAGATCAATCTCACCTCCAGATATTAAGAGATTCAAAAGAAAAAGGATTAATAAGAACACAATATTAATAGACAAAACTATTACCGACTTCAATTTTCTAACTTTCCGCTTCCGACCATATTTTACGAACCCAACCCGCGGTTTAATAACATATTTCTTGGATAAAATGAAAAAAGCGAGCCCAAATCCTATCAGAAATGGTCCTAATAACACATTTAAAGGAATAGGAAGAATATCATAAAAAGCAATACTAGGACCAAAACTCGCGATTAATATTCCAAAATATATATCGAATATTCCATCATCAAAGTAAGTTTTCCACGCTTTCTTTTCCAGTTTATCTAGTTGATCTTCTTGATTTATTGCGCATCACTCTAAAAAAGTATTTTCAATCACAATACTCCGTACCTCATAATTTCATATATTCTTTTTTATTTCTTTATTGATAAAAAAAAATTATAGATAAAA
>JBHLLM010000001.1:0-36237 GCA_048885575.1 Candidatus Hermodarchaeota archaeon | reverse complement strand
TCGAAGATATCCCAGATTTATTCCCAATTTTATCAATTGTTGGAGCATTCGCAAAAGGCAAGACAGAATTATATAATGCTTCAAATATTAGAGGTAAAGAGAGTGATAGATTATCTCTTGTTGCTCAAGGTTTAAGCAAGATGGGTGTTAAAGTAAAAGAAGAAGAAGATAAACTTACAATTTTTCATTGTGATCAATTGGAAGGTATAGATATAAACCATGAAAATGATCATAGGATTGCTATGGCATTTACAATAGCGGCTTTATTTGCTAAAACTCCTTCCCAAATATCTAATATCGAAATTGTCAAGGATTCTTACCCTAATTTTATAGAAGATATCAAAAAATTGGGAGCAATAGTTGAAAATTTAGACTAGTATTCAATTTTAATATATTAACGAAAAGACTTTTGCCTTCTTGCTCGAGCTTTTTTTCCTCCAAAATGCTTAGGTTCAGTTCTCCTTGAATCTCCTGAAAGTAATGACTCGTCGTATTCTCTAAAAGATTTTTCAATAGTTTTTGTACCAATAAATTTATTAAGGGATTTTGCAATTGCAATTCGTACAGCGTCAGTTTGACCCATACTTCCACCGCCTTTTACAGTAATATTAATGTCGCACTTTTCTATCTTAGGATGATCGATTACTTCTAGTACTTCTTGAATGCGCATTCTTGCGATATCAGGTTCGTATTTTTCTAGTGGAACATTATTAATTCTAATTTGTCCTTTAGCTGGATATTTTAATACAGCTCGAGCGATTGCAGTTTTCCTTTTACCGGAAGATTGAATTACTTTAGTTCTTTCTGACATAAGTTTTAAGCCTCAATTTCTAATTTATTCCAACCAATTCTCGAACAAAGGTTTTCTAGAGTAATATACTTGTTATAATATGAAAGTCTTTTTTTATCTGAAAATAGTACTTCCGTTGGAATTAAGTTTTGATATCTCTTCTGAAACCGTTCTGGAATCGCTCCAATGTAAACATGTACGCGTTTTAAAGCTTCCTTTCCTCTGATTTTCTTTGTTGGGAGCATTTTTTTAATTATATTTCTCATGAATGTATCGGGTCTTCTGGGCCAGAAAGGTCCACGCCTTGGATTAGTTGCTGTACTAATGTTTAATTTGCCTAGGTATTTTTCGTGAATATTCTCCTTAGAACCAGTAATTATAGCGTCTTTTGCGTTGACTATGACGATTTTTTCACCTAACAACGCTTTTTTAGCAACTTGGCTACAGAACCTTCCTAAAATCTTATCCTTCGCGTCCATTAACAGGTATTCTTGCATTTGACATTCTCTCTATAATATTATTATTAGTAAAATACTTTTATGTTTTTTCCGTCGGGATTTTGTTTAAAAAGTTCTTCTATCGATATTAGTTTGCTTCCTGAAGATTCTATTTTTTTTTGAGCCGCTTTAGAACAATCTAAACAAGCAATAGTTAATTTATGGTCGATATCACCAACACCTAATACCTTACCGGGGATAACTATTACATCATTTTCTTTGGTTTTTTTATTTATTCTATATAAATTTGCCTCTACGCGATCCTTTCTTGCTCCTGAAAGCTTTTTTGAAATCTTTCGCCAAATTTTCCTCTTAGTTTTCCACAATTCGCGAATCAGTTTCCGATTGTAATAATTACTTGGTCCCGTAATTCGATGACTCATTTTGTGCTCAAATATTTAAATACTAGAAAATTAATCTTGAGAATTGCCCAAAACTTAAATATTTTTTCGATTTGTTTTAAGATCTTATATTCTCGTGCTTAGAAGGTATTCAGTGGGAATCAATTAACTTTGTTCTTAGGTTTTTTTCATTCACAGAAAATTAATCTCTTAACTTAAAATTAGCGTGTAAAGCATTGTATACCCTAAAATGATAAAAAAGTGAATTGTTGCGAAAAGGGCACCATTTTTAAGTAAACGCTTGTAATCCAAATTCGTCACTTTATACTTTTTTGCTAAAGTTAGAGTGAGAAGATCACATGCAGAACCTTGTGGTAAGAAGTTACCCGCCATATTAACACCACTTATGAAAGCAATTATAATCGGGTTAGGAAAGAAACCTTTTCCTATAAATGTCGAAAAAATCGGGAGAAGAATAATTGCAACTGGTGTACCAGCAAGGAAGGCAGATAATAAAGAGGATATTCCTAATGTTACCAGTACTGCTAGATAAATGTTATCATTCAGTAGATTTACCAAAAGTGACGAAATTAACTCTGAAAACCCAAAGAAAGATAATGAGTTAGAAAGAATGAACAAGATCGCAAAAACGATGAGGATTTTCCACACGATCTCATTCTTGATCTCTGAGAAACTAGTATCTTTATACTGAAGTAGAAGAAGAATAGCTGCAGATATGATCGAAACAAGAGCAGGTTCAAATCCTAAAACCATTAGCACGAAAGTCGCAAGAACAATTATCGTTGTCGTTATAAAATACGTTTTACTTCGGATAACGATTTTAGGGTCAAGCATTGATGTTAGTATCTTCTTGTTTTTTTCAGTTGGTTTTTCTTCCTTTTTTAATATGAACCAATCTATCAAGAAAATGGTGGAAATTAGCGAAATTAAGAATAAAATACCCATATTTGCAAAATATTCTAAAAAACCCCACCCAAATTCCTTACCAATTATCAAATTTTTTAAACTCGAGATGGGAGTGAGGATTGCGCCGATGTTTATAGTAATAGTCATCCCCATCATGTAGGTACCAGCAGGTATATCTAAAGCTCGGCATGTTCTGTAAATTAACGGCACTAATATCAAAGAGAGTGTTAAATCCTCAATGAATGCAACTATAATGCCTGTAAATAAACAAATAATATAAAAAAATAAACGGTTATCTCCTTTCGTAATATGGATCAATTTAATGGCTAGATATTCCAAGATTCGATTATGCGTTGCAAAATAGACAACAATTTGCATGGCAAATATGAAAACTAAGGTATTAAAATTGATAAATCCAAGAATCTCCCCTTCTTTGAGATTACCAAAAGTGAGCATTGAAAACACAGCGATCGCCCCTATGATTAAAGCAATAGGGAAGTAATCATATTTATTTTGAGAAAAAAAAGCCATTAAAATCGTAAACAAAGCCAAAATGAAAACAATCGCTGGAAGGTTCATTTAATTAAGTGAAATGGTTTTTAGTATAAAAAATATCACATTATCTCGGTAAAGTGAAATTCCCTTTAAGGTTAAGGTTTGATTTGGTGACTATCTTTGAAGTAGGAATGAAACAATATGAAATTGAATGACTAGGATTCTATATCAAGCTCCTCTAAATTTGTAATAAATTCATCAATCTTTTCATTGAATATCCTAAAAAGTTGGTTAATTAGTACTTTATATTCTAACACACCATCACTTTCTATTGAAAGAATATACACATCTTCTTTTGGATTAACTTCAATTTTACCTTCTGAATTACTTTTACAAGACATACATAAGGTACAATACTTCCAATAATCATCGTTTAGTTTTAGAGATCCATTGCTAGTTAATTTAAATAACTTTTTAGGGCACATCTTGACTATTAAGCTATTTTCTTCTGGATTTTTAAATAAATTTTCATCAAATTCAACCAAAGGATAATGTCTATAAGCGACATTTGAAACCGCTTGCCATTTTGCATGATCTTTAGCTAGTCCCAAAATTGCATAAGCTTCGATAATTACCTTGTCATTCTTATCGATCTTAACAATAGGGATATTAGGATCAACTGGTATTATCTTTGGGTCATTTGATTTTAAATCACCCGAGTATATCTCTAAGGGAGCGTTAGTGTTGTTAGTAATTTCACAGGTTAAAGAAACTTGGCATAATGGGCACCCAAATCCTCCACATTCGCATTCTTGAGGTAATTTATAAACTTCTAAATCTGTTTTGAGAGGAATAAGTCCAAGTCTGTGCGAAATAATTTCATCATATAATGGGGAATCATTCTTTAAAATAATAACTTCGTCTATTGCCATGACTGGTATCTCTGTGAGCATAATACGTCTAAGAGCGTTAATCATTTCAATTGAGATACCTTCAATTACCAATATTAATTTATGTTTAGTTTGCTCAACAATTTCAAGTTTAAGTGGGATCATAGCCTTTAATACTTTTATAATTGTAAAAAATGCATTAAATACTTGTAGAAATATGTAATTTAAGATAAATTTTACTGTTTAGATTGAAAAAGTTGAGAGAAAAAGTCAATAAAATTTTATGTATTCATAAGCTTTATTTGGAGACTGAAAACAATAATGAATTTCTTGAAACCCTTTTTTAAACTCAGCAACTTCTTTTTTAACTTTCTTAGGATCTTTCTTGTCAATGAGTAAATCTTTGAAAAACTCTGCAATATCAACCATTTCACTTTTGCCCATTCCAAGTCGTGTTACTTCTGAAGTTCCCAGTCTTAACCCACCTGGGTTTTTATAGTGTCTACCTTGTGCGATATCCCATGGTAAGAGATTTCTATTAATAATAATGTTCGCTTCTTCTACTAACCTTTCGATATCTCCGCCTAAGCCGATATTTTTTTCAAAATTAGTAATATCAACAACAATTTGGTGAGATTCAGTAAACCCTTTATGTTCCATGAGTACATTTATACCCCTTTCGTATAACGCCTGCCCTAAGGCTTTTGCGTTGTCTATTACATCTCTATGGTAATCTTTACCAAATTCTATCATCTCTGCAAAAGTTATAGCCAAACCTGCTACATTATGCAGATGATGGTTAGACAATAATGCAGGAAACATACAAGGTTTTAATATGTCCACTAAATCTTCTCTATTTGATACGAGTGTTCCGTGTTGCGGACCTGGAAGTGTTTTATGGGTACTCATTGTCATTGCATCTGCGCCTTCTCGTAAAGGATCTTGAAAGTAACCAGATCCTATCAAACCAGCGACATGTGCAGCATCGTAACCAACATAAGCACCTACCTCTTTTGCGATTTCACTAAGTTCCCTGACAGGGTGAGGAAAAAGAAATACAGAGCCGCCAAATAACACCATCTCTGGTTTAAATTCCCTTATAATTTTCGCTGTAGCGTCGGGATCAATATTCATTTCATCATTATTAAAAGCCATATATTCTACATTCAGTCCACGTACTGTACCAGCAGTTCCATATATTGCCATCCCACTCTTCGTGAACTTAGGAGCATGAGATATATGTCCTCCCTTTGGGATTGGCATTATTAACATTTTTCCATTATTTTCTGAAGTAAAAGCATTATACATTGCCAGATTTGCTACTACACCAGAAACAGGGCGTACATCAGCGTGAACGCATTTAAAATATTCTTTCGCAAGCTCCATACAGATATTCTCAATAATATCTATATATTTGCACCCCGCATAAACACGTTCTCCGACCCACCCTTCTGCGTATCTATGAGAAAAATCACTATTACACGCTTCGTCAACTGCTGGACTAGTAACATTTTCTGAAGCTATTAGTGGGATTGAGTTATTGAATAATTCGTTATGTTCAATTAAGATATTTCTAATTTCTTCCAGTTTCTTTTTCAAATTGAATCAAACCCATTTCCTATTTTAATTCTAACATTAAAAAGAAATAAAATTCCAACTGTTTTAAACCTTTTGGCAAGATCGAAAGTATTAAGAGCTAATTATAGTTAATACAGCATTTTCTAAGAAGAATTCATTGAAATGAATTTGTGATTTATAAAATAAGATTAAACATGACAAAAATATAATAATTTTTAGGGCTTATAGAAACGATAGTAAAAAAATTCTACTCTTTTGAACTTTCAAGGATTAATCGAGCTTCATATAGATTTAGTTTTCTACCAGACTTTTGCTTTTCTAAAGCAGCAGCTAGTTTATCTTCTTTTAACTTTTCTAGCTCTTCATTTTTAATTGTACTTTGTTTTTTAGGCATTCTTCGTTTATTAGAGGAATAAATAGGACGCTTCCCTTTTGATTGTTTTTTTATTTTACTCATAATAAGTAAAAATTTCTCGTGGTAATTATCTGCTGCTTTTTTATTCTCAATTAATTCTTCTTCTAAACTTTTTTTTTTCTCTCTTAATTCATTAACTTTTTGGTAAATAGTATGCATCTTAGCATGGTAATCTTGAGATTTATTTGACCATTTATTTAATTGTTCGTAAATCTTATTCAAATTTAATTTAACAATTTGAATCTTTCGCTCTATTTTAAAAAAATCGCTATTTTGTTGCTCAGCTAAGAATTCTTGCTTAATTTGAGCTAGTTCTTTAATTTTATCTACCATTGCATTTTCTTCGGGAATGTTTAAATTCTCGATTTCAATTCTTCTCTCTAAATTTTCGATTTTCTTATCAATTTGTTTAATTGATACGTACTTTTTAGTTTCTCTTCCCTTTTTACTTTCTTTAATAAGATTTTTTTTTTCTTCAGTGAATTTATCTAATATGATTTTATATTCTATTTTTTTATCTTTTAAATTTTTGACCTTGCTATTCCAATAATCTCGCTTCTTTTTATAATCATTTTTTGCGATAGCTAAATACTCCTCAATCTTAACATCAATTTCTTGTAATTCTTTAATAAAATCTTTAGTCTTCTTATTTAAGTCATCCCGTTTTTGTTTAAATTCTTCAATTTGAAGTTGAAGTCCTTTAAAAGAATTTTTTGAACTTTGGGAATTATTTTTGTTAGCCCTACTCATAGATAAATTCATTAACGAGTATTTATAAAAAAGGTTATATAAACAATGATTGAGTATTTCTATTTATCATTGATTTAATATTTTTTGTAAAATCTTGATTACATTTTTCTAATTTGTAGAGAAAAATTACAATTATGTAAAAATAATAAATACGAAAACTTTAGAGTAATTCTAATATTATTAATATAAAACGAATATTAAATATATAGCTAATTATGGCAGAAGATGTAATAAAAAAGGATGATTTAATTTACTTAATTCTTGATAATAAAAGAAAGTGGTTGTTAACCGTAGAAGAAGGGGAAGAATTTCATACTCATAAAGGCATCATAAAATTCGATGAAATAATAGGAAAACCCTTTGGCTCAGTAGTTTTTTCTCAACCATATAAAACTCAGGGATATAAGTTCTATGTTCTTAAACCCTTACCTTCTGATTATGTTATATATATGAGTCGGGGAACTCAAATAATATATCCAGAGGACGCAGGGTTAATCCTCATTTATTCTGGAATCGGTCCTGGTAGTGAAGTTATTGAAGCTGGGTGTGGTTCTGGAGCATTAACATGTATTTTAGGGAATTATGTTCGCCCCGATGGACATATCTTTTCTTACGATATTCGAAAAAAAAGTTTGAAAAAAGCATTAAATAATGTTCTTAAAGCAAACTTACAAGATTTCGTATCAGTTCAATATGGAGACATTTTAATCGACGATCTAGAACACATTAATATTGATTCTGTTGTTTTAGATATGCCTCAACCTTGGCAGGCAATTGAAAAAGTTAAGAGTTATCTCAAACTTAGTGGAACTTTAGTATCTTTTTCCCCAACCATAGAACAAGTTAAAAAAACAACCTATGCTCTAAAAGAGAACGGATTTTATGAAATAAATACATATGAATTGATAAAACGGAAATTTCAAGTAAAAGAGAACGCGACTCATCCTGAAGTTCGGATGATAGGACATACAGGCTATATGACATTTGCAAGAAAGATTAACGATATTAAGAATCCTTATCGAGGAAAAAAGCCAAACAATGACGAGTTTATAAACTTGGATGGTATGCCTTTAAGGAGGGATAATGAGCTATGATAACATATCAAGATTTTAAGAAATTAGATATTCGTGTTGGTTTAATCAAGGTTTGTGAATTTATCGCTAAATCAAAGCATCTATATCGATTATTGGTAGATTGTGGAGAAAAGGAGTTAAGACAAATCGTAACGGGGATTTCTGAATTTTATTCACCAGAGGAATTGCTAGATAAAAAAATAGTCGTTTTAACCAATCTTAAGCCAAAAAAAATTATGGGATTAAGGAGTCAAGGTATGCTTTTAGCTGCTGATTTCAACGGTGAACCCTTTTTATTAAATATTGACGAGAGGAATGGCAAGAGTATCCCAATTGGGAGCGTAATAAAATAATTAAAAGCCTTTTAATTTAACACCAGTTTGGAATTCTTTCTTTTTCTTAAATCTCTCAGTTTTGAAGTAATGCTTCTTTTTCTCTGGTAAAATATTAATATATTTCCTTAAGATATCTTCAACAAAAGCCTTCGTTGCTTTATTTGGTATTCTAATTGGATTGGATAAGTATGCGAGAATTTCTTTATCTTTGGAGTCCGGAGTAAGACCAAGATTTTTTATAGGGATATGAAAGGAATGAATAAAATAACCTGAACTTTTTTCTTCGTGAGCGATTACTCTTAAAATATTTGCTTCTTCTTTTTTTATTTTGACATCAACTAATTTTTTACCTGGGCGTACGATTATTGTAATATAAAGGGGAAGTTTATTTTTTGGATCATGAATTTTTTTTAAGAATTGATCTAGTTTATCAGCCATTTCAAATCAAGGAGCAAAAAAGTAATGTAATATATATGTTTTAAATTAGGATAATTAATTAAATTTATTATAAGAAATTACGAAGTAGTGAAAAAAATCATGACCGTTATATTAGAAACATTTGATATAAAAACTAAAGCTTATTATGATGTAATCAATATCACTTCGCATGTCCAGAACATTGTTAACAGCAGTAGTCTGAAAAATGGGATTGTAAATATTCATGTTGCAGGATCTACTGGAGCCATAACCACTGTTGAGTATGAACCAGGGTTAGTTCAAACAGATATTAAAGAATTTTTGGAAAAAATTATTCCTTACAAGAAGGACTACGCACATCATAAAACTTGGCACGATTACAATGGTGCAGGACACTTAAGAAGTTTTCTCATTAAAACTTCGCAAACATTTCCATTTCAAAACAAAAAATTAATCCTTGGAAGCTGGCAAAATATCGTTTTCGTGGAGAATGACGAAAAATCAAGGCATCGCCAAATTTTTGTGACTATTATAGGGGAATAACCATTTGAAAATAAAATGAAAAAAATTTATAATCTTTTTGAAATCCTGTTAAACTCGTCAACAAGCATATTGTAAACTTCACGACGGCGAACATCTTCAAATTTATCTATCATTTTTACTATAGTTTTATGACGCTCTTGTATCATACTTTTAAAGAGTGGAATCTTTCGAGCCACATGCTCAAATTTGTTCTTCTGAATAATCTGGTAGTTTAAAAACTCCAAAAAGTTGTTTTCTTCTTCTATCAATTAAATCCTCTTTTATAAAATAGTATTTTGACCAAATTAAAATTGTAATCAATAAAAAATCGTAGTGTCATGTATGTATTTTTCGAGTAATATTAGAGATTTGAGACATAAGGACGCAAATTTGAAAAAGACAATAAGGTTAAAAAGAATGATTTTCACTTATTTCTCAAAAATTTCATATTATTCTTAATTTTAAAAAACTTCTACGGATTTTTTGAAATTTAGATATTTTTTTGACGATTATAGGTCTAAGATCATGGGACAGTTCATTAAGGTAATAGTATCTGGCCTGGATAATGCGGGAAAAACTTCTATTCTAACGGCATTAGATAAGAAATACGACTTTCAAAAGGATATTATATCGCTTACGCCAACTATTCGAGTTGAATACCAAGCAACAGAATTTCTTAAGAATCGAATAGTATTTTGGGACATGGGGGGTCAAGAAAAGTATAGAAAGTTATATCAAGAAAAACAAGATCTATATTTTTCTGATACTGACTTATTGGTCTATATCATCGATATTCAAGATACTCAAAGAATTGAAGCATCTCTAATATATTTAGATGCAATCTTACAGAACTTTAAAAAAAATCAGATGGATGTACCTCTTATAATTAGTTTTCATAAATTTGACCCTGAACTAAGCGGAAACGAAGCAATAATTGAAGAAGTTGAGTCGTTAAGAGAACACTTATTAAAAAAATACCCCTCATTTAAGATATTATTTCAACAAACCTCAATTTACGACATAATCTCAATAATTCAGTTGATTTCTTACGGATTATCAGTATTTGACGAGAAATTTTTCGATCTCTCTGAATTGTTAGAAAAGTATCTCATACAATTTGAAAGTGAATCTTTAATATTGTTTGATAAAAATGGTATAATTTTAAGTGAGTTTTACAAGGAACTAATTGAACCAGAAATATACATCGAACTTATAGAATCCATTAAAGAGCATTTGTTTTTACTGAAAAGGATGCAAGAGGAATCTTACGAAACTGATTACGCTTTATCTTCAATAGGGGACGAGCTAATATCATATCTGCATAGAATTGAACTCGAAAATGAGTCATTATTTGTTTCGGTTATTATTAAAGAGAAGCTAAAAGAATCCCTTTTAGAAAAATTTTCAGACTTTATTTCTGATTTGGTTAAAATTTTAAAACCCCTTTTAACTCGGACTTAAATATTGATTAATCTATCTTTAGAAGCGCTCTAGCTTGATCAATTAATTTTTCTTTCTTCTTTTGATGTTGTTTAATAAAACTCAAGACTTTCTCAACGCATTGCATTTTATGTTCTCCGCATAATAATTCACCTTCAATACATTTTTCAAATTCATCAGCTAATACATCATCATCCTCTTCAAAATGATACATTAACATCTTGTAAATCATACATTTTCCCGGTTCTCCACCAAGTTTTTGCTGCTCCTTTTTATTTTTACGACCCCCCGTTAAAGCACCTTTAACCTTTTTTTCTATTGATTCTAATGATTCGTTAAAAGTGAAAGAACTATTAGGATTTCTCTTTGCCATTTTATCTGATCCATCAATCCCCGCTAATAAATAATGATATGTTGCTCCAGGTAAGAAAAACTCTTTATAATACCTCCGTGTAAGATCTCTTGTAAGTCTTATATGTGGATCCTGATCAATACCTACTGGAACTATAGTAGGTTGAGGACCTTCAATAATTTGAGGAAGAACAATATCCCCTACTTGGATTAGAGACGCTATATAGAGCCCAAATGTTTTCTCTCCGTAAATAGCATTTAACATATTCTGAGTTACTAATCTACTTACTTTAAAGCATACTTCCATAACCAACGGCTCCTTCGATTGTCTCCAAATATATGCTTTATCTGGTGAAGGATCTAAACCAAAAGCTAATATATCTGCAAGATTATCTATTGCATTCGATTCTGCCTCTTCGTAAGGTATCCCATTATCTTCCCAAGATTCAATATCTGCTATACCATAGTACACTGTTCCTCCCATCTTTTGAAATTCAACGATCTCTAAAGCAGTAGTTGAAGTCCCTAAATGATAAGGTCCAGAAGGTTTAATGCCACTCATTACTGCCCATGATTCGTTTTCTTCAATTGCTTTAAACACTAATCCTAAATCGCGATGACCAAAAATAATTTTTCTTCTGAAAAATCTATTGTTTATTAATTTTTGTCTTAAATCTTCTTTAATCTCTTCGATTCCAAATTCTATTATTATTCTCTCGTAATCCTCGTCATCTAAAGGACTAGAAGAACCCCAAGGATCCAACATTTTTTTAAAATTCTCTTTTTTTTGTTTCTAAGGTTTAATATTATTGTAAATAATAAAAATTGAAACCAATTAAAAATTTTGATAAAGATTAAGACTATTTAATTAAATGAATAATATTTTAAACTCTTTCTTCTCTTTTTTGCTTCAAATTGTTAATAGAACTTAGCTTTAATTAAAAGGATATAAGAACAATATATATTAATTTAACTTTTAATCTTTTAGTTAAGATGACAGAAAACAAAACTAAAAATGAAGAAGAATGGAAGGAAAAATTAACAGAGGAACAATATCGCGTATTACGATTAAAAGGAACTGAACGACCCTTTACGGGAAAATATTGGAACAATAAAGAAAAAGGCATTTATTATTGTGCGGGATGCGGAGCTCCTTTGTTTGATTCAAACTCTAAATTTAAGTCAGGTTCAGGTTGGCCTAGTTTTTCGGCACCACTAATAGATTCTAATGTTGAAGAAGCCCCAGATAGTAGCCTTAATATGAGAAGAACTGAAGTATTATGCAATAAATGTGGTGGGCATTTGGGACATGTATTTGATGATGGACCAAAACCAACAGGTTTACGATACTGTATTAACTCAATTTCTTTGGATTTCAAACCAAAAAATTCGGATGATTAGAATTGATAATTATAATCGCATTACGAAATGACAATTGAAGAATTCTTATATTCTTTTAAAACCATATTCGAGTTAGTTTTTGTTACATGCTCTTTTTCATTAAGTTTTCGAATAAAGTTATGAACATCTTGAGCCTCTTTAAATCTACAAATTAGTGCAGCAGATTGTTCTCCTGTTGTGTGAAAGACCGAACAAACTTCTGGTATTTTTGTTATTTCTTCTAAAATTTCTTGAGTATGTTTTCCATCAATGTTAATTCTTATTAAAAATGTTAATTTATAACCTAATATTTCGTTATTGAGTTTAAGGGTATAGCCTTCAATAACCTTGTGTTCCTCCAACTTAGAAATTCGATTGTGGATTGTACCAATTGAGATGTTTAATTCTTCTTTAATTTCTCGATATGATGTTTTGGCGTCTTCTTGCAATGTTTTTATGATAGCTTCGTCTATTTCGTCAAGAGTTATCTTTACTTTCTCTTCTCCATTTACGATTATTTTTTCTTCTTTCATTTTTAATAAGTAATTTTTTTTGATGTTTTGTTCAACATTAGAAAAAATAATTGAAAATTATAAATAATTTTTGCATCTCTAGGTTTTTATTTTTTAATGATCTCCAAATCATAAAATTCTTATAAATTGAGTCATTAAAAAATGATATAAGTTAAATTTTTGAATAATAAGAAGAGGTAAAATTATGTCTGTACCGATTATAATTCTTAAAGAAGGAACGGAAGAAACGAAAGAAAAAGAAGCTCGAATGCAAAACATAAATGCGATTATGGCTATTACCGAAACCGTAAAATCTACATTGGGACCAAAAGGTATGAATAAAATGCTTGTAGATTCTGTAGGAGATGTTACCATAACAAATGATGGCGCTGAAATTCTAAAGCAACTTGATATCGATAATGTTGCTGCAAATATGATGGTAAATATCGCTAAATCTATCGATGAAGACATAGGAGATGGCACTACTACTGCTGTTATCTTTTCAGCTGCGTTATTAGGGAATGCTCTTGAACTTATCGAGCAGGATATTCATCCAAAACCTATTACTCATGGTTATAAATTAGCAGCAGATAAAGCTTTAAAAATAATAAATGAGATAGCTGCTAAAATATCTCAAGACGATGATAAACTACTTATAAATGCTGCTAAGACCACTATGAACGCAAAAGACATTGTAGGAGTGAAGGATTATTTCGCTGAATTAACATTAAAAGCTATAAAACACATAAGGGGAGAAGATGGAAATACTTTCTCGAAAGTAGGAAACGTTAAAATTGTAAAAGCTCCTGGGAAATCTTTAAGAGATTCTGAGCTAATAAATGGAGTTTATATAGAGAAAGAAAAAGTTAATTCCGCGATGCCTGATGTTGTAAAAAATGCGAAAATTGCCGTCATCAGAAGAAAGCTAGATGTTGTAAAAACAGAATTCGATGCCCAAATAAGAATTTCGAACCCAGCTGACATCCAAAAATTTCTTGCACAAGAAGAAAAAATACTCGTCGATTACTTGAAAATCTTCAAAGATTTAGGGGTGAATATGGTTGTTAACAATAAGGACATATCTGATAAATTCGGGGCCTATTTAGCAAAAGAAGGAATAGCTGCAATAAAAAATCTTGGAGATTCTGATATGAAAGCGGTAACTAAAGCAATTGGAGCCAAATCTGTTGATGATCTCAACTCTTTAAGCGAAGAAGACTTAGGTTTTGCAGAGAATGTAAAATTTGAAAAGCTTGGTAGCGATGAGTATACCCTATTTACGGGATGTAAGAATCCCAAATCTGTTTCTATATTGCTGAAAGGAGGATTAGAGAAAATTTTAAATTCTGCTGAGATTACTTTACACGATGTGCTTTCAGTAGTTGCGAAAGTTATGGATACCGAAGCCGTTGTTGCTGGTGGTGGGGCAACCTACATAGAAATTGCGAAAAGATTACGAGATTATGCAAACCAAATTAGCGGTAAAGAACAACTTGCTATAAATGCTTTCGCAATTGCTCTAGAAGAAGTTCCAAAAACTTTAATCAAAAACGCAGGTTTAGACGAAATAGAGAATATGACTGAATTACGTGCTGCTCATAAAACTGAAAATGATAAATGGAAAGGAATTGACACTATTACAAACGAAATTGGAGATAATTTTGAAAAAGGAATAATTGAACCCGCAGCTTTAATTACTCATGTAATCAAAGCTGGAAGCGAATTAGCAAACCTAATTTTAAGAGTTGATAGAATTATTAGTGCCAAAGGAAGTAAACCTCCTGGATTAGGATAAACCAAGAGAAATATCTATTTATTCTTAATTTTTTTATTTTATATATTATAAACTGATCTTTATCTAAAAAAAGTTCAATAGCGCTTAGCTTTAATAAGCTTTTTAATGCTTTTTTAACTTTTTAAAACTATACCTTGAAACAGATTAAAATGAATAACAAACTAGCTTTTTCGGAATTTATAAATAATGCTTTAATTTCTCAAAAGGATGTCGAGAAGCTTTTTGCCTTACAAAATGAGCGCGTATTAAATATTGTAAAAGAATTTGTAATTCTCTGCAAACCAAGTAAAGTTACTGTGATCTCTGATTCTAAAGAGGATATTGAATACGTGAAGCAGAAAGCTCTAACTAATAAAGAAGAATCTAAGCTTGAAATAGAGGGACATACAATTCACTACGATAGCTATTTTGATCAAGCAAGAGATAAAAAAAACACTAAAGTACTAATTCCGAAAGGTGAATATCGAAGTCCATGGATTAATACTATGGATAGAGATGAGGGCCTCGAAGAAATATTAGATGTTATGGATGGGTGCATGAATGGAAAGGAATGTGTTGTTAGGTTTTTTTGTCTTGGACCATTGCACTCTAAATTTACTATTGGAGCATTACAGCTCACAGATTCGTTTTATGTTGCTCATTCAGAAGATCTTTTATATCGAGCTGGGTACGAAGAATTTAAAGAATTTAATGATTTCAAGGATTTCTTTTATTTTATACATTCTGCTGGGGAGCTTGTGGGAAATCCTCCAGTTACTAAAAATGTTAACAAGCGTCGTATTTATATTGACTTGCAAGAAGGAAGAGTATTGACTGTCAACAACCAATATGCCGGAAATTCTCTTGGATTAAAGAAATTAGCTTTACGCTTGGCTATATATAAAGCAAATAATGAAGATTGGCTTTCTGAACATTATTTCATTTTAGGAGTTTGCCCGAAAGGAAAAAATCGAGTAACTTATTTTACTGGAGCTTTTCCAAGTGCTTGCGGAAAAACATCAACAGCGATGCTTCCCGGGCAACTAATTATAGGGGATGACATTGCATATCTGCGTTCGTGGAAAGATGGTTTTGCTCACGCCGTCAATATAGAAAAAGGGATTTTTGGAATCATTA
Source organism: Candidatus Hermodarchaeota archaeon (assembly GCA_048885575.1). Classification (GTDB taxonomy): domain Archaea; phylum Asgardarchaeota; class Lokiarchaeia; order Sigyniarchaeales; family SOKP01; genus SOKP01. The sequence goes on along the minus strand of JBHLLM010000001.1, from coordinate 20,613 downwards.
AAGATGTTAATGCAAAAGATGATCCAGTTATTTATGAAGCACTCAATACGCCAAGGGAATTAATATATTCTAATGTTCTTGTGAAAGAGGGTAGACCCTTTTGGATTGGAATGGGTATAGATCATCCCAAAGAAGGTTTCAATCATTATGGAAATTGGATTGATGGTATTACTGATAAGAATGGTAATAAAATACCTTTCGCACACCCAAATGCCAGATATACAATTAGACTTAATGATCTTTCTAATTGTGATCCCAAATTAGAAGATCCCGATGGTGTCCCTATCCACGGAATATTCTACGGTGGAAGAGACTCAGAAACAATGCCTCCCATAGTAGAAAGCATAAATTGGGAGCATGGAATTTTTTTAGGAGCTACAATCGAATCTGAAACAACATCAGCAACCCTTGGTGCTGTAGGCGTTAGAACCGCTAGCCCAATGGCTAATCTCGATTTCTTAGTTGTCCCTCTAGGTAAATATCTTACGAACCACCAAAAATTTGGTACCCTGTTGAAACATTGCCCTAAAGTTTTTTCTACGAACTATTTTCTTAAAAGAAAAGATGGAAAATATTTGAATTCTATTTTAGATAAAAAAGTTTGGGTTATATGGGCAGAAGGTCGTACTAAAGGTGACTTTGATGCAATTAAAAGTCCAATTGGTTATCTTCCAAAATATGAAGATTTAAAAAATCTCTTCAAGATAGAATTAAATAAAAATTATTCTTACGAGGACTATATCGAACAATTCTCCCTGCGAATCATTTTTCTCCTTGATAAATTAAACCGTATGGAAGAAATGTACAAGGAAGAAAAAGAAATTCCTGAGTTCTTTTGGGACGTTCTCTTTAGGCAGAGATCAGAGCTAAAAGATTTACAACGAAAATTAGGAAAAGAAGAGATCACACCCTCAGAATTATTGCAGCTCTAACGGTTATATTAAGAGTTTTAGCCCCTGTTTCACTTTATATGTTCTATTTATCCTATCAACTTCAATAAATCTTTTTATCTCAAGGTTATTTAAAAAATCTCTCATTTCAACAGGATTCTTGTTTAGCTTTTCTTGCAAACCATCTATATCAGTTTCGTATGATCGGAGCACTGTGAGAAGTGAAGCGTAATGATCGTATATTTGATTTACAAGATATTTTAATGCCTCTTCTAAATTATCTCCTGTCCTCGTACATGTTGGAAATATCACAGCATCATCCCGCAAGTAATTCTGAGTTCTCACCACATGGGCATGACGCGCTCCTGCTACATCTTGTTTATTCGCCAAATACACAATTGGTGTATCGAATCCTATCGCCTTTCTAAGAGCATTAAGTATAATAATTGCATCTTCATCTTTTTCTGGATGAGCCGCATCAAATATGAAAATTAGACCATCTGCTCCTCGAACGATAACATCTCTCATAACATTAAATCTTAATAAACCAGGAGTTCCAAATAGGAAGACATCAAACCCATTTAATTTAACATTACCCAGGTCCATTCCAACTGTATAATATTTGTTATCTCTAGCTTTTGCCTCTACATTCAAGGCTTTTTCGTCAAAAAACTTAATAAAACTTGACTTTCCGCTCTGAGTTGGACCCGAAACTGTAATTTTCATGATAATATGCTCGTTTTTTGAATCCTATTGTTCCAAGTAAAGCTTTAGTCGGACTCTTCATGTAATAGATGGTTCTTATTTGATTATTAACTTAAATGGGTTTTTATTTGGTATTAATATACAGATAATATAATTCTTTAATGTTAGATGAAAATCAAATCTTATATTTTTTTTTGTTTAAATGGAATCTTCGTTAATCCAAAATTGAATATAAATGTCATTTAAGTAATAAAATTATGTATTTAAATATGTTTTTATCTCCAATTCACTGTTTTTCTTGGATGATATAAAGGAAAAAAAATCAATGTTATTCATAAAAAGAGCAGAATTCGTATGATAAGTAACTCAAAAAGTCAAAATTTCATAAAAAATATGAAAAAAATGTCATCATTGATCATAGAAGAGAGAATCTCTCCTGTTAAATCCCCTTGGAAAGTGCATTCTATTATTGTTAATGCAACATTTTTCTTTAAAAGTATAATTAAAAAGTGAAAAAAAGAATAACTTTTGTGTATCGAGTTTAACCTTTTAGTAATAAAGAGAAATTCTTTTAAAGAAACTTATCATAAATAGTTATAAAATTCAAAGTATAATGATTAATTTAATTATTAATCAAACTTGATAGTTAATTACATTTTGAAATTTGAAAAAACTAAAAAAATAAGTAGAAACTGACGAAAGATGCCGAATAGTAATATTATGGTAATCGGTGCTGGTATTAGTGGAATAGAAGCAAGCTTAACTTTGGCAGACCAAGGATATAAAGTCATTCTTGTAGAAAAATCATCTTCCGTTGGAGGAAGAATGGCACAGTTAGATAAAACATTTCCTACTTTGGACTGCAGTATCTGCATTTTAGCACCTAAGATGGTAGAATCGTCCCGTCATCCAAACATTGAATTATTAGCTTATTCTGAGGTTCAAGAAGTGAGTGGAGAAGCAGGTAATTTCAATGTGAAAGTTTTAAAGAAGGCTAAATATGTAAACTGGGATAGCTGCACTGGTTGTGGAGCATGTTCAGAGAAGTGCCCTATGAAGAAAATACCGTCTGAGTTTGAGGAAGGTATGGGCAACCGGACAGCAATATATATACCGTTTCCACAAGCAGTCCCTCGAAAAGCAGTCATAGACGCTGAAAGATGTTTATATCTAACAAAAGGGGCATGTGAACTTTGTGTAAAAGAATGCGAAGCGGGAGCAATAAATTGGGATATGAAAGATGATGTCGCAGAATATAATGTAGCTTCTATTATCGTCGCAACAGGTATTGATCTATTAGATCCTTCAGTTTTGGATAGATACCATTATGGTGAATATCCAAATGTTATTACAGCAATGCAATACGAGCGGTTATTAAGCGCTTCTGGTCCTACTGGAGGTGAGCTTTTGAAACCATCGGATAAGGAACACGCATATAAAATTGCTTTTATTGCGTGTGTAGGATCTCGAAATGAAGATTTGTGTGCATATTGTTCCAAATTTTGTTGTATGTACATGGCAAAAGAAGGCGTAGTAACAAGAGAGCACGCACCTGATACAAATGTAACAATATATTTCAACGATATTAGAGTGATAGGCAAAAATCAGGAAGAATTTATTGAAAGAGCGAAAGAAGAGTACGACCTTCATTACCATCATGGAATTCCTGGTGATATTCGAGAAGATCCTAAAACTCATGAACTATTAGTGAAGTCTGCTAATTTGGATAATGGGAATGTCCAAGTAGATAAATATGATTTAGTAGTGTTAGCAAATGCTGTTACTCCTCGTAAAGACGCTGTAGACTTAGCAAAGATATTAAGTATTGAACAAAACGAATTAGGTTTCTATAAAACGCAAGATTCCACTGAAGATTTGCGATCTACTAGAGAAGGAATTTATGTTACAGGGTCCTGTCAATCACCTGATGATATAGCAAATTCCGTAGCGAAAGCAGGTGGAGCTGCAGCTCTCGCAGCTAATCATGCTGTACCATTGAGTCCAGAAGAAACTGAAGTTATTTTAACCCCTTTAATTCCAGTAAAACAAGGAGACGAACCTAGAATTGGTGTATTTGTTTGTAGGTGTGGAGTTAATATAGCAGGGTATGTAGATGTCCCTAGTTTAGTAGAATATGCAAAAACACTCCCAAATGTTGTATACACAATGGAGAATAAGTATAGCTGCTCACAATTAACTCAAGATATTATCAAAGAAAAAATTAAAGAACTAAATCTTAATAGAGTAGTCGTAGCTGCATGTACACCAAGAACTCATGAACCTTTGTTTCAGAAAACCATTAGAGAAGCGGGATTAAATGAATATTTGTTTAATTTTGTTAGCATCCGCGAGTTAGATTCATGGGTTCATATGAATGACAATCCAAGAGCTACAGATAAAGCAAAAGATTTGATTAGAATGGGCGTAGTCCGTGTCTCTGCTCAAAAACCAGAATTTAGAATAAAAGGTAAAGTAGTCCCAGAAGCTTTAGTAGTGGGAGGTGGAGTTTCTGGAATGAGTGCCGCGATGGAGATAGCTAAAAAAGGATTTAAAGTACATCTTGTTGAAAAAGAAGACAAACTTGGTGGTCAACTTAACTTAATATATAAAATCAATTTCGATAGAATCGAATCAAAGCAGTTCCTCAAAAACAAATTAAATGAACTCAATAATATGAAGAACATTACTACGTATCTGAGTTCTAAAGTAGCTGACATTAAAGGATCTATCGGTGATTTTAAGGTAACTTTGCAAAACAATTCTGGGGATAATAAAACTAATCTCAATGTGGGAGTAATTATTACTGCGACAGGTGCTTATGAATATAAACCAGAAGGTTGGTATAACTATGGAAATAATGATAAAGTAATGACTCAACTTGAGCTGTCTGAAAAATTGAGGAATAATGAATTAAAAGACGGTGAGACTTTCGTTTTCATCCATTGTGTTGGATCTAGACAGCCTGAAGGTGGTAATGGAGTAACCTATTGCTCGTTAATATGTTGTTCCGAATCTATAAGGCACGCTTTATATGTAAAAGAAAATTATCCGAGTTCTAACATTTATGTGTTATACCGAGATATTCGGGTGGGTACAGATGAAGAACAATTTTATTGGAAAGCTCGCGAAGATATCAATTATATAAGATTCAACGAATATCCCGATTATGAAGAAGTTAATGGGGAATTTCGAGTTAATGTAAAAGATATATTAACTCAAACGAATCTTACGATTACTGCTGATAGAGTAGTGTTATCGACTCCGTTAATACCTTTTGATACTAAACGTTTAGGAGAACAAATCAAATGTGCTAGAGATCAAAACGGTTATTTTTTAGAAGCTCATGTAAAACTTAGACCTGTTGACTTTGCAACCGATGGTATTTATTTAGCAGGAACTTGTCACAGTCCCAAGGGAATAGCAGATTCAATATCTCAAGGTAGAGCTGCAGCAGCACATGCATTAATCCCTCTTATTTCAGGTGAAGTTGAAAATGAGCCATTAGTTTCAATTGTAGATCCCGCATTATGCATTGCTTGTCAGAAATGTGAGGAAGTATGCAATTTTGGAGCTATTGGTGTTAATTTTGAGAACGAGAAATTAGTTTCTGAATCAAATCCGCTTTTATGTAAAGGATGTGGTGATTGTTCTGCTGCATGCCCTGCTGGAGCGATAACTATGCGTCACTTCTCGGATGATCAGATTTTATCAATGATTCGTGAAGCTGTTCGAGGAGAGTTCCTAGACGAGCGTCCTCGCATAGTGGCATTCTTATGTAACTGGTGTAGTTATGCTGGTGCTGATACTTGTGGTGTAAGTAGATTCCAATATCCAACCAATATTCGACCGATTCGTGTTATGTGCACGGGTAGAATTCCCAAAAGCTTTATCTTACAAGCATTTTTAGAAGGGGCTGATGGTGTATTTATTGGTGGGTGCCACATAGGAGATTGCCATTATTTAGAAGGTAATTACGATATGCTGAGACGATTTAATGAAATTCACGAGATACTTGAAAAAGTAGGCATCAATCCTGAACGATATCGATTAGAATGGGTTTCTGCTAGTGAAGGAAAGAAATTCTCTCAAGTTGTTACTGAATTTACTAATAGAATTAAAGATTTAGGTCCTATGCCTAAAACAGGAGACAAAATCGAACCTAAAAAAGAAAAAGCTAAGGAAGGTGTTTGAAAATGACTGAAATGCTAAAAAAGAATGTGAATGAGCTAGATACTAAATTTCGCTACGAAATTAGTCAAAAAGTTGGAGCTAAATCGCTATTAAAATGTATCCAATGTGGAGTATGCAGTTCAGGTTGCACAGTAACCGAGTATGTAGATATGCAACCACATCGGGTAGTTGCTTCTTGTCTTTTAGGATTAAAAGAAGATGTGTTAGCAAGCCAAGCTATCTGGACATGTTCATTATGTCATAGATGTACTGAAAGATGTCCTAAAAATGTTGATTATTCTTTTATTTTAGCTCTCCTAAGAAACATGGCAGTTAAAGGCGGTAAAATACCGAAAGAATACTCAAGCACTATAGTAACGATCTATAACAACGGTTTTGTAGTACCGTACACAGGAGGCTTGAAAGATAACATCGATAAAAGGCGAAATAGATTAGGTTTACCTCAATTTACATCCCCAAATTTAGAAGAAATTAGATTTATAATAGATGAAACGGGACTTGGAGATCTCGCAAGAATGGAGGAGGATGAGTAATTATGGTTGAAGAATATGGTTTTTTCATAGGTTGTACAATACCTCTCAAATTGCCTCATCTGGAAAAAGCATTTCGAGATGTAGCAGGAATTTTAGATGTTAAATTAAAAGAAATGGAAGGTGTTAGCTGCTGTCCTGAACCTGTGTCTCTACAATCGTTAAATGTCGATACTTGGGTTGCTTTAGGGGCAAGAAATCTTGCAATTGCCGAAAAAATGGGACTAAATATTATTACAATCTGTTCTGGTTGCTATGAAACGCTAAAAACAGTAAGCGTTTTACTAGAAGAAGATGATAAATATCTGGAAAAGATTAATGGAGTGATTAAAAAAATCGGTTACAATTATACAGGTAAAACAAAAGTATACCATTTTGTTGAATTATTCAGTCAACCAGAATGGCTTGAAAAAATCAAAAATCTACTAGTAAAACCCTTAGATGATCTAAATCTCGCCGTTCACTATGGTTGTCACTTAATAAGGCCTAGTAAAATAATGCGTTTTGACCATCCAGAAAAACCTGAAAAAATTGACATAATACTCGAAGCACTTGGTGCTAAAACAGTTGAATTTGCTAACAAATTAGAATGTTGCGGCTTTTGTGCTAGATTACAAGAAGAAATTGGTGAAAAATTAGTTGAAGACAAAATGTCAGAACTATGTGAGCTTGAACCTGATGTTGATGCATTAATTGCTGTCTGTCCTGCTTGTACGACTCAGTACGACAGGAAAGAGAAATTAGTTGCTCGTAGAACAGGGAAGGAATTAGATATTCCTGTCCTATATCTCGCTGAAGTGATGGCGATAGCTTTGGGTATAGATCTTGAAGATCTCAGCCTGAAAAATAGAAGTATAAAGCCAAATAAGTTAATTGAAAAATTAACAACCTAATAGGAGTGATTTTTTTAACTACATATAATATATTTTAAGAATACTGTAAAAAAAGGAAAAAAGGAGTTTTGTAATATGATAATTACGCAACAAAAAGATATAAACGAAATTTACGAAATGGTTAAACCATACAAAAAAATCTTAATTGCCGGTTGTGATGGATGTTGTCAACCACCTCGTTCACTTAACGAGGCTAAGTTGCTTGGACAACTTTTGGAATTAAAGGCTAGAACTGAAGGTAAGGAACTTAAATGGAAAGCAATAACTGTTTTAAGACAATGTGATGATAGAATTGTAGCTACAACTACTGGACCATATGCTGAAGATTTTGAAGCAATTGTTTCATTAGCTTGCGGTCTTGGTGTAGTAATGCTCAATAAGGTTATCCCATCAAAGTTAACATTTCCAGCTCAAGAAAGCCATTTTGGAGGAGTTCAAAATAATGGTGAAAATAATTATATCGAATATTGTGAAGAATGCGGTGATTGTGTAATCGGGGAAACAGGAGGTGTTTGTCCCAGAGCAGGTTGTGCAAAACATTTAAGTAACGGACCGTGTGGAGGTATGGTGGAGGGTATGTGTGAAGTTGGGGGGTATACAATTCCTTGCGCTTGGGTACGTATCTGGACACGATTAAAGGAATTTGATAGACTTGATCTTTTTACAAAATATCGACCTCCTCGAGATTATCGAACATCGACAAGCCCAGGATATATTCCCATCTATAAAGAGTATACCAATGAAGAAGAAAAAAAAGAGGAGGCGAAAGGTTAAATGACTAAAAGACCAGCATATAGTAACTTAGTAAAAGCAATTCGTGATGGGCATTTTGTTTTCACGGGCGAACTTGAACCTAAGAAAATATTGGATCTTAGTGAAATTCTTCATTCTGCTGAAGAAATGAAGAAAACTGGGAAAATCGTAGCTGCTAATGTTACTGATGGTCCACAAGGTGATGCATACATGTCGTCCCTCGTACCGAGTTACATGATACAAGATAAAGTCGGAATTGAGGCCGTATGGCAAGTAACTGTTAGAGATCGCAATCGTGTAGCACTTTTTGGAGATGTAATAGCTGGTGCTGTATTAGGATTAAAAAATATATTAACATTAACAGGTGATCATACCGCTTTAGGTGATCATAAAAAAGGTCGAGTTGTTTATGATATTGATAGCACGCAATTTGCTGAAATGCTTTCTATTATGATTGATGAAGGCACCGATTATGAAGGAAACGAAATTGAGGGAGGAAAAATTGAAATGAACTTTGGTTGTGTTGCCAACCCAAATAGTAATCCAAGAGAACCAGAGATACTTAAAGTAGGTCGTAAGGTGGAACGAGGTATTGATTTTATTCAAACTCAGACGGCTTTTGATATAGATCAGGCAAAAGATTTCCTTAAAGAGTTAGAGCAGTTTAATGTGCCTGTTCTACTTGGTGTATTTCCCCTTAAATCTCACGGAATTGCTTGGTATTTTGATAATTATATTCCAGGAGTCTCAGTTCCAAAAGATCTTCTTAAAGCGCTCAAAAAAGCAGAAAAAGATAACAAAGGAAATAAACCAGCTAAATACGCTGCGCTTGATAAAATCAACATTGAATACTTTGAACCATTCATTAAAGAAATTAAAAAAACGACTAAAGCAGCAGGGATTCATTGTATGGCCGTAGAATATGAAAGACTTTTTGAACCGTTGCTTAAAGACTTCCCTAAGTACTGTTAATAAAGTAAATTAAAATAATTTTTAATATTAAATTTATATTTTTTTATATTGAGTAAATTGGAAGGTGTGATAGAATTATGAAAAATTTAGATGAAAAAGATAAGTTAATTCTTGAAATGTTAATCGAGGATTCACGAAGACCCTATCGAGAAATAGGAGACGTAATAGGATTAAGTGAATCTACCGTAAGAAAAAGAGTAATTAAACTTCAAGAAGAAAATGTTATAGAGAAGTTCACTATAAAAGTTTGTAGAGAGGACGAGCGGTGTATTATAGCATTTATCACTTTAATCCCAAGAAGTCAATCCGAAATAAAAGAATTACTAAGAGAAGCTCAAATTCTTCCTCAATGTGAAGAAGTATATTTCCTAGCAGGAGAATGTGGTATTCTCGTTAAAGTAAATGTTCCAGAAATAAATGAACTCGATGCAGTTATAGAATCTTTTAGAGGTAGAAGCGATGTTAAAGGCGTAGAACGAGTTTGCGTCGTGTTAAAGCCAATTAAGACCGTCTCTCAAAATGAAAAAGTTCCTATTTAGGTAGTTTTCTTTTTCCTTTATTCTTTCGTTTTGATACACTTGAGTTTTGAGAAAAACGCTCGTTAGATAATTACAATACCTTTTAAACTCATCTTTTCCCAATTTAATAGCTAAAAGCACTGGTTGAATACTTTTAATATAAATAATGGCAAAAAGAAAAGAGTTTATCCTCATGCTATAAAAATTATCCATTAGATAAAGCAAAATATCTTTACTCTTAACTTTTATAATAAAATTTGCCGTTTTTTTCAAGTTTCTCTATTTTTCCAAGATCTTCAAGATAAAGCAAGTGTCCCAAAACTTCACTTAGCGCCATATAGGAGTTAATCTCATCCAAATCTTCACCAAAATGAATTTGAGATATTCTTTTCGGTGTTAGCGGATTATTCTTTATTAGATTATATATATCATTAAGTCTTTTTGAGTGATGTTCTTTAATTGCATTAATTCTTTCATGTGGACTATATATTATTTCCTGATGAGCTGGAAAGATAATTATAGGATTTAATTCGCTAATTCTATCTAATGACTGAAGGTATTGATCAAGTACATTCTTGAAGTTATAGTTCTCATATTCATCAGTGAGAAAATCAGGGATTATAAAATTACCTATGTGAGGCGTTATACGACTTAATATGTGATCTCCACTGAAGAGATACTTCCTTTTATGATTAAAAACACAAATGTGGCCAAAACTATGTCCGGGAGTCCAAATAATTTCTAAATCATTTAAAATAGCATCGCTATCGTTTACTATTTCATCTGGTGCTTGGTAATTCCTTAATTTGGGCCAATAAGTAAAAAATTGTACAATTCTTAACCTCTCCGCTTCACTCAATCCATAATTCTTCATCTCAATAGAAATTCTAATTGCCTCTTTTTCAATTTCCTCCTTATTTGACTTATCTGTTTCCCACTTTAAAATTTTATTAGTTATGTTATGCATAACGATCTTAATTTTTGGGTTAATCTGTTTAAAGTCTTTAATTAGCCCAATATGGTCTATATGGTTATGAGTAATTATACAAATATCTATATCCTCAACACTCAATCCAATATTTTTGATTTCTTGTAGAAATTTCTTCCTCCATGAAGGACTATTGAAACCTGCATCGATTAGAACATATTGGTCCTTTAACTGGAAAAGGTAACTGCATACGAATTTCACTTGAAAAGGAACATCAATTTTAATTCGGTAAACACCATCAATTTCATCGATTGCAGATTTAAATTTAGACAAAAAAAGTTCCCTATGTTAAATAATAAATGTTAATTGAAGAAAGAAATAAACCAATTTTTAATTTGCCATTTAAAACTAAAAAATAAAGAAAAAGAATAATAAGTAATTTCTAATCTTTTAAACCATAGTACATCAACCAGAAACTAATTAGATAACCGATCCTTACGATAATTACCATAACTCCTGGAGCAGTTAAGCCCTCTAGTAAACCAAATATGCAAAAACATATAGAGCCCATTGATAAGTAGAAGAATTTTTTCCTTAATACTCCTGTAGACTGGAAACTTTTTATTAAAAAACCAAACCCAAGAATGGCTAAAATTAAAAGTAACATTAGAGCCATTATAATTCCTGCTGGTGTGAACATATTTACATTATAATCTATTAATAATTGGCCTATAAGGGAAGGAGGTGGAGGAACAAAATTAAATGTGCCCATAGGGTCAATGAAGAAAAGAATTTCAAAAACTAAGCATATAATAATAACTACTATCATAAGATACCATTTTCTTTTGGGTATTAAGAGTTCAGCACCAATATAAAGGGCAAGTATCACTACAGGTGCAAACCAAATGTAACTTAAAATCCCCACCAATCCATAAGTATTATCCAGATTATTTTCTGTAAGCAGAACCACAAGAAAATCTGTAAATACACCTAAATACATAAGTCCGGCTAAAATGTTAACTATCCCTAAAATTTTTAAAATATTAGCACCAGTCTTGCTCGCTTTATATAAGAAGAAAAACCCAAATATAAAACCAAAAATAACAACTCCAGAGGCGGTAATCCCATCTATCCAGCCAAATATAGTTAGCATTATTATTTCCCTCTTTTTTTAAAAAAATAATAATAAAACTTTAATTTAAATTAGCTAGATCTACTTATTAAATGAAAGTGATACTTGAATAGAACGCCTAAAAAGTGTAAGAATTAATAGAATGGGATTAATATGAATAGGGTGATTCAAATAAACTACTTCTGCTTCTCCTTTTTCTCAAAAAAAAGAGTTTTCTTCATATCAAATTCTAACTCCCTCAATTTCTTTTTAATTTCAGTTGGATTATAATCCTTCTTCAAAAGATCAATTATCGTCTCCTTCAAAATCTCAAGATTATCAACAGCACATTGATAAAATATATTGTTTTCGTCTAAATTAATATTCAAAATTTCGTACAAACCATTAAGAGAGTCTCGGATTTTCTCGTAGTGCTCCCAAGCTTTATCTAAATCGGATTGAGTATCTCGATTAGCCATTAATTAAATAAAATAAGAACTAAAAAAAAACTTTTTCTTTATAATACAGTTTTAATTTTATCAGCTAAATTTTTAGCATCTGAAGCTCCAGATTCAAGAACCTTAAAAACTTCTTTAGCATCTACTTTTAAGGCACCATGTAGCAGTTTCTCAAAACCAATTCGGGTGTTCAATCTCTCTATTTTCTGTAGATGGAAAATTATTCGTCCTAATTCGTTTTTTAAAACACCAGATTCGGCTTTTAAACAAGTCTCTAATAAGATTGGAGCTAACTCATCAATTGTTTCTTGGGTTACTCTACTGGCAAACGAATACAAATCATTTATTTGCTCATCTGTAAGGTTAATTATTTTTTCTTGAAGTTTTAATATTTCCATTTTTTTTATCACATTACTTTGGTTTTTTATATTATTTTTTTTTCTAAATATTGTTTAACTAGTTAAGTATATAAATGTATTGGGAAATTTTCCTTAGCCAGATTTACAAAATCAGGCGAATCATTAATAAAATGACCTTTTCTGAAAACAACAAAAACGAAAAAGGAAATCGTTATTTGGGGGGAAAAAAGTCCCTCAGAATTGCATTAAAAATCAAAAAATGATCAAGAAATGAATTTTTTAAGAATCTTTTTTCCGTTTTTCACAAATATTCAAAAAAAATGTCTGAAAATCGTCAAATATATACATAAAAATGCTACTAAAAATATGAAAAAAAACTCATAACTTAATGGTCAAATCTTTACTCATTCTAAAAATATTTTCGTCCTGAATTAGTATTTCATTAAAATTTTAAATCACTATTTCTATTATTCTACCTATATATATTTTTAAATTAACAGATACCAAACAATTGGTTTATATTATGGGAAGAGAATTAGAAAAAGATTTATCTAAAATAATTAAAAAGGAACGCTTTCAGGGAAAAATGGTCAAATATGTATCTGGATTTGGTAAACTTCTGCTATTTGTTCTTCCTATTCTTCTATTAATAGTAACTATTCTCGCTTTTATCTCAGTGTTGGACTTTACGTTGAAAATCGTATTTTTCGTGATCTTAGGATTATATGCTTTCAATTCAGTAATGTTATTATTAGGAGCAAATTCTACAAATTCTTCTCTTAAATTAAGATTAAAATTTGAAAGAAAAAGAGGGAGACCAATTGACAGCCTTGATGGGTTTGACATGTTGTTTTCTAGCGTTAAACGAGTTGTTAATTTACTCAAAATTATCGCTTTAATTTGTTTTATCGCACTTGCCTTGTTCTTGATAATGTTATTTTTTGGAGATTTAAACTTAGGATTCGCAGCCGCGGGTTTTGCACTAATAGGATTAGGATTAGCAATAATAATTCGAAGTTTAAACTTAAATATACATGATGTAAACGGTCTTCAGGATTTCTATAAACCTACAACCCATCAGATCTTTCTAGATAATTTTTTTGCAGAAGTTTTTTCAGATCATTTAGATCCGGTTACATTTCTCAAATGGGACGAATATTTAGCAGGGATTGAAGCAATATTAACGCCAACCTTTATTCAAAAGGTTAAAGAAGCCGAGGAAAATGAATTACCATTAACTTTTGGAATTGAATCAATATTGTTTTTATACTATTTGCGATATCAAGGCGTTTTATCAGACGAACAATTTACTCGTGAATTAAAAGAAGTAATTAATGTAGATTCTACTACGTTTGACATTGAAAAGGGTTTATTAATTGAAGGCTTGTGGTATTTCTCTGCTTCTGATATCTACAAATTATTCAATTATATCAAAAAGTACAACCCTGGATTTTTTAACATTATAGATAGGCTTCAATTAGAACTTGCTGATAATATTGAGCGTCTCTCAAAAGATCCGATATATATGGACTCTTCAGCACAAGAGGTTGTATATTTAAACTCAGAACTTAATGTCATGATTTTCCTCTATAATAATGCTCCTGAAGCCAAGAATTACGCTATAAAGGTAGTAGCTCCCGGATTCGAACCTGACAAACTGAAGTTAGATATCAAGGTTGAAGGAAGAGGCAATTTCTTAATTCCTAATAAATCTGTTCCTTTAATTTCTTCTGAAGGTACTGATATTGCGAGTATATTATCAACTATGTTAGAGAATGGAGATACAACATGGTTAACCTTAGAACCAAGAGAGACGGGAGAACAAACTATTCAAATCTTTTTAATGTCATCTGATGGCACCATTATAGAAGGAAAAACAAAAACGATAAAAGTTACTAAAAACTTAAAAGATTACTTGAAAAAACTGACTTCTTTAGGTTCTTTACTAGGTGGTTTAGCTGTTCCAATAGCAAAAATCCTACCTACCTTAATACAATAAGATCAAATTTCTTCATTTTTATTTTTTAAATTTTAGAAGAATCCATTATTCCATGAGTTTTATTTTGGGAAATAATCACCATCTCTGCCAGGTCTAAAGTAAGTTGTAAATTTACTAAACTCTAAATTTGTGAGATTTTCCGTACTTATTGTGATTGTCCATAAGTTTTTTAAACTCTCGTAATTTTCTATTTTTTCAATAGGATTATTCGCAACATTTAATTCCTGTAATTTCACGAGTTCTTCTAGACTTCTAACTACTTTAATCTGGTTTACATTTAAATATAGCCGTTTGAGGTTAGATAAATTCTGAAATCCATTCATATCTTGAATATGATTGTGAGATAAGTCAATTTGGATAAGCTGTTTCAGATTATTAAGGTTTTTTACTTCTCTTATATTGTTATGAGAAATGTCTAAAACTTCGAGCTTTTGTAGTGAATCAACTCCAGATATTTCACTTATTTCGTTAAATCTTAATTTTAAAGTCTTTAAGTTCATTAACGAACTAAGCCCCTCAATTTTCGAAATTTTACAATTATTTAATCTTAGAATCTTGAGTCTCTTAAGATTGTCTAAATCTTCAATTTTACGAACTGGATTTCCACTCAAGTTCAAAATTTCTAGATTTAATAAATTTTCAAGCCCTATGATTTTAGATAGCTTATTATTATCTAAGACTAATGATTTTAAGTTTTCCAATTTATCGAGGTTTTTTACTTCTGTGATATCTTCAATCCCTACTCCACGTAGATTTAGGTAATCTAAGTGACCAATGTCGCTTAAAACCTCATATTTAACTCCTTTATATTCTACAAATTTAAAATCCGACATGATCGACTTTCTTTATTAATACTTATAGATTTAATTTTTAATAATTTTAACTTAAGTTTAGATTGGAAGAAAATGATTTTATCTAAACATTAAAAAACTTTTATTTCAAATACAATAATAGGTTTTTAGATTTTTTAGATTTTTTTTTTTTTTGATCAGAGTTTTTATGGTTTTTGATCTCTAATTAATTAAAACAATTAATTTTTAATTATTTCGACAATTCCATCATCTATGACAACAATAACTACAAAAAAACCATTTGAAGAAGTTCTAAATGCTTTAAAGAAAGTAAATAAAATCGCAATAGTATCTTGTGGTTCTTGTGCTGCTTTGTGTCAAACGGGAGGAACTGAGGGTGCTAAAGAGATGACGGAAAAATTAGAGCGAGAAGGGTTTACAGTGACTACAGCTATCGTTTCTGATGAAGTTTGCGATAATAGGGTAATGGTGAAAGATCTTAGACAAATAGACGCAGAGCTTCAAGAATCTGATGCAATTTTAAATCTTTCTTGTGGAAATGGAGCTCAATCGATCCTGAAAGTGTTGTCAAAAAAATATCCTTTGAAACCCGTGTTTTCAGCGAATGACACTCAATTCATCGGGATGACTGAAAGAATTGGAAGATTTTATCAAAGGTGCTTAGGATGCGGACAATGTTTGTTAAATGAAACTGGTGGTATTTGTCCGATTACTACTTGTGCTAAATCCTTAATGAACGGACCATGTGGTGGTATGGTTAATGGTAAGTGTGAAGTTGGTAATTACGAGCAAGATTGCGGGTGGATATTAATCTACAATCGCTTGAAGGATCTTGGGCAGTTAGAGAACTTTGCAAAATTAAGAGAACCAAGAGATTGGAGTGAATCTGGTCATCAAAGAGAAGTAGTATGGAGGTAGAAATAAAATGACAGAAATAAAAGCATTTTCAAAATTAGGGGAAGCCCTTGCAAAGGGTGAATTCATCCTAACAGGAGAACTTGAGCCCGAAAAAACTACAGATCTCTCTCATACAATTCAAGAAGCTAAGGAGATGGCTCCTTATGTAATCGCAGCAAATGTAACAGATAGTCCTTTAGGGATAGTTACAATTAATTCGATGGCTGCTACTCATTTAATTCAAAAAGCTACAGGTTTAGAATGCGTATGGCAGATGACCGTTAGAGATGTTAATAAATTAGGAATTGCAGGTATGATCATGGGTGCCCATGCTTTAGGGATTCGCAATGTACTTTCACTTACTGGTGATCACACAGCATTAGGTGATATGCCCGAGTCAAAACCTGTTTTTGATCTCGACTCCGCCACGCTAGTAAAGTTAGTAAGGGAAATGGTCGATAAAGGCTCTATTAACGGAAATGAAATCGAAGCACCTCCAACTCTACACGTAGGTGCAGCAGCAAATCCTAATGCAGAACCGATGGGTGCAGAAGTTTTAAAAATAGGTAGAAAGGCAGAAGCGGGTTGTGAATTTATACAAACTCAAGTAGTTTATGATCTAGATAGAACTATAGAGTTCTTATCAGAAATCAAGAAGTATAAAGTTCCGGTACTACTTGGAATCTTTCCAATGAAGTCATATGGAATTGCTAAAGGTTTTGATACTTTTGTACCAGGTGTTAGCGTCCCCAAAGAAATCCTGGCTAAATGGAAGGGTGTAAAGAATGAAATTAGCGATAAAGCGAGACAAAAAGAATTATATGACCAGTATAATCATGAATTCTTTAAACCATTTATAGCAGAACTAAGAAATAAAAACCTCCTGGCAGGAATTCATTGTATGGCTGTTCACTATCCTCGAATATTTCCTAAGTTAAAGGATATTATCGAGAATTAATTATTATAAAAAATCTTTCTTTTTCATTTTTTATATATTTAACCAACTTTCTTTAAAGATTTTCTTACTTTAACGGTAATTTATTGGTATTAATATCACTACTTTTAATCTTTTTAAGTAAAGGGTAATATTTAAGATAGTACGCATTAAAAATAACTTAAATTAGGTATTTTGGTAAAAAGAAAATTGTATCTTTAAAGTTAGCATAAAATGATGGATTTTAATAGAATTAAAAACATTACCGTAATAGGAGCTGGAGTCATGGGTTATGGAATTGCTCAAGCTGCTTTGATGGCGGGATTTGAAGTGACTTTGGTTGATATTGAAGAAAGTATTGTTAATAATGGTATTGCACAAATTGTAGAGGGTTTAAAAAAGGCTCAGGTAAAAGGTAAGCTAGAAGAAGGAATAACCATTTCCAATATCATGTCTCGATGCAAAGACTCAATCGATTTACGATCGGCAGTTAATAAAAGTGATTTTGTATTTGAAGCTGTTGTTGAAAAATTAGCTATTAAGAAGGAAATATGTAAAATAGTGATGGAGAATTCACCCCCTCACTGTATTTTTGCATCAAATACTTCCACATTCAGAATTTCCGATATCGCTGAGGATTCAAATAGACCAGAAAATGTTATAGGAATGCATTTTTTCCTCCCAGTCATCCTTCAATGCTGTGTTGAGGTAAGGAGGGGGAAAAAAACAAAGAACAAAGCGCTAGATTTAGGGGTGCAAATGGGGAAAACACTCCCTTGTCTTAGAGGAAAACGAATTTCCGTTAGAATTGAGAAAGAAAGCCCGGGGTTTATCGCAAATCGACTTTTAATTTCTCAAAATATCTATCTTAGTTGGATTTTTGATTTAGCTTTCGAGAAAGGCATTCCATGGGAACAAATAGATGCTGATGCTGAAGCTAGAAGATTAACTCCAATGGGACCATGCGAATTAACTGATTATTTAGGAATAGATACTTCATTTAATGCAATGAAAAGTTTTGAAATGATTTTTTCTCCTGATTTTGCTCCTGGTAAAGTTTTTACTGATTTAATCACAAAAGGATATTTAGGAAGAAAAACAGGACGTGGGTTCTACGACTGGACGAGAGGTAAACCAAAAATAAATTTAAGTAAAAAGGCAGGAATTTTAAATCCCGAAATGATGATGGCCATTATGTTAAATGAGGGATGTAAATTGCTAGAAGAGAATGTAGTTTCTGGATATAAAATTATTGACGATGTGATGCTTGCTGGAACAAGTATGCCTGGACCATTTGTTCCTGGCAAAATTAATTATGAAAAATGGTCTGAATTATTAGAAGAATTTGTAAAAATAAGCGGTAAAAAATACCTTAATCCTTGCGATCTTATGAAGTCAGGCGGTTTTATTAAAAAGAGAAGGTAAATCTTTAAGTTTGTTAATGCCTAATATTTATTTTTAATTTATACAAAAAGATATTTCTATCTATCTTTATTTTCTTTAGTCTTTAAAAAATTAGTAAAAAATTTAAAAATTATAAATGTAAAATTGAATTTATGAAGAAATATGATTTAGTGGTTATTGGATCTGGAGCGGGGTTGAGTGTCCTTAACTATGGACTTCAAATCGGTTTAAAGTGTGCTCTAGTTGAAAACACGAAACTTGGAGCGACATGTTTAACACGTGGTTGTATTCCCTCAAAAGTTTTAGTTCACCCCGCAGATTTGATAAGAGAAGCAGAACATGCTACCAAAGTAGGAATCAAATTTAAACTTGAAGGCATTGATTGGGATTTAATTGCAAAAAGAATGTGGAGCCAGATAGATGAAAGTAAAGAAATAGAAGAAGGGTTATCACATGTGCCAAATTTAAAACTTTATAAAGGAGTGGGCGAATTTGTAGGAGACTATGAAATGCAGGTTAAATCTGTAGGATCTGAAGAAATTATTGGCCACTTTAAAGGAGAAAAATTTGTATTAGCATCTGGTGCGCGTTCTTTCATTCCTCCTATACAAGGATTAAATGAAATCGAATACCTAACAAACGAAAACTTCTTCGGAGATAAGTTTCCTAATAAACCTTGGGGTAGTCTAATCATTATTGGTGGTGGAGTCATTGCTACTGAATTTGCTCATATATTTTCGGCATTTGGTACAAATATTACTATTGTAGAGATGTTACCTCGTTTAGTCATGACTGAGGAACCCGAAATAAGTGAATTTTTGGAGTCTAATTTAAAGAAATATATGACTGTGTTAGTAAACCATAAAGCAATTAAAGTAGGTATGAAAAAGGAATTCAAAACAGTTACCGTCCAAAATGTTGACAGCGGGAAAGAAATAGAACTGCAAGCCGAAGAAATTTTAATAGCCACAGGACGTCGCTCTAATGCTGATTTATTAGCTGTTGAAAATACAGGGGTTAAAACTGATGAACGCGGGTGGATTAAAACTAATAAATATCTAGAGACCACAAAACCGAATATTTGGTGCTTTGGAGACGCAAATGGTCTTTATCAATTTAGACATAAAGCGAATTATGAAGCAGATCTTTGTGCTAATAACATATTTGGACCTGAAAGCGAAAAACAGGAGGTTGATTACTCTGTTGTTCCCTGGGCTATTTTTACATCGCCCCAAATAGGACATGTGGGTATGACTCAAACAGAAGCTATAGAAAAGGGTCACGAGATATTCGTTGCAATAAATAACTATTCGTCTGTAGCGAAAGGATTTGCGATGGGTTATGAAAAAGACGATATAGATGACGGTTTTGTAAAACTGATTATCGATAAATCCTATAAACTATTAGGTGCACATGCGGTTGGACCTCATGCTGCGATACTAGTTCAACCTTTTGTTTATTTAATGAATGCCGGATATACATGCGATTCTCCCGATTTTCCCGCAAGAACGGGTTCTCATAAGTTGGGTAGAGCCTGTCCTGAAGCTGGTTCTTTTATGCCAGTTTATAAATCAATGGTAATCCATCCCTCTCTTAATGAGGTCGCAGGTTGGGCGATTGGCAAAATGAGGCCGGTAAATATTAAATCGCACCACCACGATCATCATCACGAGCATTAAAAAATTCTTTTTTTTTCTTGTTTTTAGACTGAAAGTAAATCTAAGTAAAAACTTCAAATATTTAGCTTCTTTCAACAATCTAGTAAATAATGGATTTGAATAAAAACCGATTCAGCCAAATTTTTACTCCTGATTACATTGCAGAATTTATGGCTAAAAACATTAAGTTAAATTACCTTTCAGTTCATAATGGGTTTAATATTGATAAGATTAAAATTCTCGAACCTAGTGCAGGTAAAGGAATCTTTCTTAAGTATATATTAAGTGAAGGATTTACAAACATTACTGCTTATGAATTAGATCCAAATTTGAGAATTCATCTTTTAGAAAGTTATCCAAATATAAAATTTAAGTTTGAAAATTTCTTAGGATCAGGCATTGATGAAAAATTCGATATTGTTATAGGAAATCCACCATATTTAGGACAAAACTATAATGCTCAAATTTTTCAAGAGCTTATAAAGACTTACGCGATTTGTAAAAAATATTTCGTTGGAAATATGGATTTGTTTTACTTCTTTATTCACTTAGGAATAGAAAAGTTAAAGCCGGGGGGAATGTTATCTTTTATCACGACTAA